>JAYVFV010000204.1:0-3094 GCA_043772885.1 Flavobacteriales bacterium | reverse complement strand
TCCGCAATTAGGTGTCGCAGACGGAATCGCATTAGCCAACAAATTGCAGCAAAACGGAAAAGTAACGGCGGTTTTCACAGGAGAAGGTGCCACATCCGAAGGTGATTTTCACGAGGCATTAAACATTGCAGCCGTTTGGAATTTACCCGTTTTATTCGTTATCGAAAATAACGGCTACGGATTATCAACGCCAACCAATGAGCAATACCGTTGTGAAAACCTTGCCGATAAAGGCGTTGGCTACGGAATGGAAAGCTACATTATAGATGGAAATAATATTCTTGATGTTTTTACTAAGATTACGGAATTAAAAGCATCGTTAGCCGAAAAACCGCGTCCGATATTATTAGAGTTTAAAACGTTTAGAATGCGTGGACATGAAGAGGCGAGTGGTACGAAATACGTACCGCAAGAGTTAATGGACCTATGGGCGATAAAAGATCCGATTTCCAATTATAGAGAATATCTTATGCAAGTGGGAGTGCTTTCAGAAGATTTAGATTCTGAATTCAAATCCAAAATTAAAGCTGAAATTGATGAACATTGGGCAATTACTCAAGCCGAACCCGATGTTATCGCTAACTTAAATGATGAGTTAAATGATGTTTACAAACCGTATGATTTTGAAGAAGTTAATCATTTAAACGCAACTGAAAATATTCGCGTTGTGGATGCTATTTCTCATGCGTTAAAACAATCGATGGAACGCCATAGTAATTTGGTTATTATGGGACAAGATATTGCCGAATACGGTGGTGCTTTTAAAATTACCGATGGCTTTGTTGAGCAATTCGGAAAAGAAAGAGTTCGCAACACACCAATCTGCGAAAGTGCTGTAGTTTCTGCAGCAATGGGATTATCGATTAACGGTTACAAAGCAATTGTAGAGATGCAATTTGCCGATTTCGTTTCAACAGGATTCAATCCGATTGTGAATTTATTGGCAAAACAACATTACCGTTGGAATGAGAAAGCCGATGTTGTCGTTCGAATGCCTTGTGGTGGCGGAACGCAAGCTGGACCTTTTCACTCACAAACGAATGAAGCTTGGTTTACTAAAACTCCAGGATTGAAAGTAGTTTATCCTGCTTTTCCTTATGATGTGAAAGGTTTGTTGAATACCGCTATTAATGATCCAAATCCAGTGATGTTTTTTGAGCATAAACAATTGTACCGAAGCGTGTATCAAGATGTACCGACAGATTATTATACTATTCCTTTGGGAAAAGCATCGTTAATTAAGGAAGGAACTGATGTTACCATTATTTCTTTCGGAGCAGGTGTGCATTGGGCTCTTGAAACGTTGTCTAAAAATCCGGAAATTAAAGCGGATTTGCTTGATTTAAGAACTTTACAACCTTTGGATTCAGAAGCCATTTTTACATCTGTAAAGAAAACTGGAAAATGTATTATTTTGCAAGAAGATACTTTATTTGGTGGCGTTTCAAGCGATATTTCTGCTTTAATTATGGAAAATTGTTTCAAATACCTTGATGCTCCTGTAAAAAGAGTTGGAAGTTTGGAAAGTGCGATTCCGTTTGTAAAAGCATTGGAAGATCAATATTTGCCGAAAGAACGTTTTGAGGCTTCTTTGTTGGAATTGTTAGCGTATTAATTTTTCAATAGTATACTATTCATCAAAAAGTTAACTATTTTTTTGTTACTTTTAACGTCCAAAATATTCAATTATGAAACTAATTTTAAAGACAATCCTCGCAAGTACAACTTTAGCTTTGCTAGCACTACAACCTCAAAATGGTAATGCCCAAGACAAATCAGTTAAAATGACAAATCCACTTTTACAAAGAAGCACATTACAGTATCAGGCACCGCCTTTTAATTTAATAAAAGACGAACATTTTAAGCCTGCTTTTGAATATGGTTTAAAAGTCCATGACGCCGAAATTGATGCCATCGCAAACAATAAATCAAAACCAACATTTCAAAATACCGTTTTGGCGATAGAACTTAGTGGCGTAGATTTAGGTAGAGCTACAGGGATTTTTTATAACCTAACAGGTTCTAACACGAATCCAACATTACAAGCCATCGAAGAAGAATATGCTCCGATTTTTGCGGCGCATACCGATAAAATATACTTAAACAGCAAAATATACAAACGCATTAAAGCTTTAAATTTAAAGTTGTTAAAAGGCGAAGATAAAAAATTAACAACTTATTATTTGCAACAATTTGAATTGGCGGGAGCAAATTTATCAGCATCTGATAAAGAGAAAATGAAAGCAATTAATGCTGAGTTGGCTACTTTAAGTACACTTTACGGAAATAAATTATTAATTGCCCGTAAAAACGGAGCTGTTTTATTTACTGATGTAAAAGAACTCGACGGTCTAAGTGCCGGGGAAATCGCTGCAGCAAAAGACAAAGCGAAAGAAGCTGGAAAAGAAGGCTACTTAATAGGATTGTTAAACACTACACAACAACCATTATTACCAAGTCTTACGAACAGAGCTACAAGAGAAAAATTATTCAAAGCTTCATGGAATCGTGCCGAGAAAAATGACGATGGCGACACTCGTGAAACTTTAGAAAAAATGGCAAAATTGCGTTTAAAAAAAGCACAATTAATGGGCAAGAAAAGTTTTGCTGAATGGAGATTGCAAGATCAAATGGCGCAAGTACCAGCTACGGCGATGAATTTATTAGCAAAAATTGCAACACCTGCAGTTGCCGCTGCAAAATTGGAAGCTGCTGAAATTCAAAAATTAATTGATGCTCAAAATGGCGGATTTAAATTAGAACCTTGGGATTGGAATTTCTATGCAGAGCAAGTTAGAAAAGCAAAATACGACCTTGATGAAAGTCAGATAAAACCTTATTTTGAAGTCAATACGGTTTTAGAAAAAGGAGTATTTTTCGCAGCGAAACAAATGTATGGCATCACTTTCAAGGAAAGAAAAGATTTGCCCGTTTATAATTCGGAGGTAAAAGTCTATGAAGTTTTTGATAATAACGGAAAATCGTTGGCGATATATTATTTGGATTTTTATACTAGAGATAATAAAAGTGGTGGAGCTTGGATGAACAATTTTGTAAATCAGTCGCATTATTTGAAGCAAAATCCAGTGATTGT
>JAYVFV010000203.1:0-29105 GCA_043772885.1 Flavobacteriales bacterium | reverse complement strand
AATCGTTCATCAGGAAATTGAAGTTGATTTTTTATTTGATTTTTAACTTCTTTCGTAATACAAATTATCTTCGTGTATTTGGAATAAATAAATCGATCTATAATTTTTAAAAACCAATTATTCATTCTTCTATTACTTGTAGAATGCTCGGTGAAAACAAGTTGCACATTCGAAAAACTCATCCATTTTGCAAGTGCAACCCAGTACAAAGCCGGAAATAAATGCACGTGAACAACATCGTATTTTTTCAAATACGGTATTAATTTGAAAACAAGAAACGGATTGTAAACACTCGATTTTCCTAGAGAAAACAATTGCGCAGGATAAGCTTTTTTAAAATCGGAATAAAATGGATATTCGTTACCGTTCAAGACCAACAAATCCATACTGATTTCTTTGTCGGCATATTTTGGCACGGTTTCCAAAAGTAATTTTTCGGCACCACCTGTCGCCAAGCTATTTATTACTTGAAGGATTTTCATTTTCGGATTTTATAAAGTAAATAAACATGAAATGCGATTCCGAATGGGATTGCCAAAAAAGTAATTGCTTTTTTAGGATTTCGTTTAAAAAAATTAGATTTTCCTTGAAATAAACACGATGAAATATAATGTATTGCTCTTGTAAAAGTATACCTAAACCGCTGCGAATATTCCATTTCTATGAGTCGCGAGTAACCAAATCCTTTCGGACTTTCTTTATACTGTTTTACGATTGTATTGGAAGAACCGTCTGGCAAATATTCGACAATACAATACACGTCGTTGGTGCAAATCCATTGGTATTTTTGATCAATCATTAAATACAAAACGCCAAGTGGTACTAATTTTTCGTTTGGATAAATTGGATAAGCAGGAAATTCTTTAACAACACTAGTTCGAATTACCACTTTTTTATCGCCCGTAATTTTATGTTTTTGATATAAATCATTTAATGTTGAAGTAGTTATTGTCGTTGGTATTTTATCTCCAACAATACGTCCATCTTTAAACGCATCGAGTCCTATTAAACCCGCGACATTACTATCTTTTGTTTGATTCCATTTGGTTAGAATTAAATCGACAGCATCATTTGGCATGTAATCATCGGAATCAATACAAATAGTCAATTCTGTAGTAATAGTTGCATACGCAGTGTTATGACCACTGTGCATTCCTTCATTTTTTTTGTAGATGTATTGGATTTCTATTTTATTTTCAGCAATCCAAGACGCAATTAAATCTTTAGTAGTATCGGTCGAACCATCATCAATTAGCAACCATAAAAAATCGTTGTTGGTTTGTGACAGTAAACTTTGATACAGTTGATTTAAGCAAAATGCGCGATTAAATGTCGTTGTAAATACAGTTAGCGTTTTCATTATTTTTTTAAAATAACATTCATTAAATAACAAAAACTAAAATAAATAATTACAATTCTGACAATTACAATATGTTGTTTGGTATAAATCCGACTTTTTAATAATGGATATATAATAACTAATCCCAAAAGAAACCATGACAAAAAAGCAAAACGATTGGAGTAATTGGCTCTAATAATTAAAATCCAAATTCCATTTGCTATAAGATAGGTATTGAATATTCTTTGGTACAACACATCTTGAAATCCTTTTTTTACAATAAAAAACCAACCTGCAAATGCTCCTGATGCACTGTACAATAAAAAATCCCATCGAAAACCAGCAACTAATTCCACACCTTCACTCGCTTGATTAAAACTACCTAAATACGTGGTCAACTTTTCATCGCCAAATCCTAAACCCAAGAAAAAAGTTTCAAAAAAACCTCCCACCACAAATGATAACGGAATCGCAAATATCCAAAATGATAAATACGCTTTACTATTGGAATAATAATTCGTTATAATAAAAGCAAGAATCGGAATTAGCATTCCTTTATGTACAAAATAAGTTACAATTAAAAGCAGTACAATGCTTGCCTTTTTATCTCTTGAAATGGCGTATATGAATACCGAAGTTGCTAATCCGTTTCGAATTCCGTTTGTGCCATAAGCCCAAAATGTAAACGCTACAATAAACATCAAAAAGGCATAGAACCAATAATCCTTAAACATTTTTTTTGCCGCTACATACAGAAGAAAAACATATAAAAAAGCACACGTAAAAAAGAAGGTTTCTGCATTTAGATATTTTGCATAAAAAAACTTCATGCATTCAAAAATGAAGTCTTTTTTAATGTCGAAAGGCGCACCATTAACATAATCTTGGAATTCAATATTATAGATAATCATATCGCCAAACCACGCACTTATAGGACGTAATCCTAAATAAAGAATAACAAAAAGCAATATAAATTTTCCGAAAATCTCTTTACTTCTAATATTTTTTTCATCTGTAAGTTCTGATTGAACCGAAGTTAAAAGAACCGCAAAAACAACCAACAATAAAAATTGAAAATAAATAAAGGAATAATATGGTAATGGAACGAAATTCATTAATTCTTTTTATCTATTATTTGTGCCGGATTTCCAACAACAATAGCATTTTCTGGAACATCTTTCACAACAACGGCTCCAGCGCCAATAACAGCATTATCGCCGATTGTAATTCCGCCAATAATAATACAATTCGCATGAAGTTCGACGTTGTTTCCGATAATTGGTTTTTGATTGTTTTTTTCGCCGATTGTCACCAAATGATTTACATATACATTTTTACCAATAGAAGTCGCATTTAAAATTGTACAATAAGGATGTGCCAACACCAAACCTCCTCCGATTTTGATGTTGATATCAATGATAAAGGAACTGTTTTTTGGATAAAAAAATCGTAATAATTTAGCAAAGGAGCCATTTGTTCGGAAATAAAAAAGTGTTCTAAAATAAGAGTTGATGAGTAATTCGTAACTCAAATCATAACAAATAACTGCCGAATTTGTTTTTAGATGTTTTCTTGCATATAAGTCTAAAATTATAGTCTCTTTCTCTTTAGATAGTAAGAAAAGGAAAACATGTGGCAAGAAAAGTATTTGTCCAAAAAAATAAATTATTTTTCTAATCATAGGTGTTAAAAATCAATTCATTCCATTTATTCATTATCACTTCGATAGCGTATTTATCGGCATTTTCTTTTGCATTTTTGGATAAGTATTTTTGATACGTTGTATCGGTATCAAACGCTACTAATTCCTTTACAAAGCTATCACAATTATTGTATTCTACTAAAATTCCGTCTTTTTTGTGATGTATAATATTTCTTGGACCCGTAGGAGAATCAAAAGAAATTACTGGAATTCCAACCGAATTCGCTTCTAAAATTACCAACGGAAAACATTCTTGTTCCGATGTCATAAGCACTATTTTTGCTTTTGCAATTTCACTCTGAATGGCATCCGATTGTCCTTTAAAAACAATGCAGTTTTGCAAATTATTATCAAAAACCAATTGTTCTATTTTTTTAAAACAGTCATTCCCAGTTGTACCAAAGATATGCAATTTCCAAGTGGGATTTATCGCAATGAACGAACTCCAAATTGCAATCATTTTTTCCAATTGTTTCACTACTGCAAAACGGACAACCGCAACGGCAATGTTTTCGTTATCTTCAATATTTCTTAATTGAATTTCATGAGTATTTGCTATTGGATTCGGAATAACAAGAGCATTATTTGATGCATAAAAACGCCTTTCTTCTTGACTTAAAACGACTAAGAAATCATACTTATTTTCGATGTAATTTAAAACTTTACTTTTGAAATCCTGTTGCTTAACTCTATCGAATTTTGTAAAGTGGAATTCTTTTATGATTTTTGATTTCCGATACAGAAACGGTAAAAAATACGTAATTGGAATATGCGATGCCACATCAATAAAATGGGGTTTTTCTTTTAAAATATAACGTTGTATTTTAACAACATTAAATAGAAATTTTAAACCATTTGATACCGAGAAATAACTTTTCTCCCGATGGTAATTAACCGCTAAATCTATGAACTTTACTTTATCCGAAAGCGAATAAATTAACGGTTTTCCTAATTGTTCTGTGCTGATAATCGTTACATCGTAATCAAAAACAGTGGCCCAATAGTTGGCTTTTACAGCTACTAATTTTTCAATTCCTCCATGAGAATTTAATTGGTCCACTAGAAGTATTATTTTTTTCACTTAGTTACCGATTTAAATAATTCGTCCCATTGCTGCATGATTTTTTCGGGCAAAAATCGTTTTGCATTTTCTTTGGCGCGTTTGCCCATTTTCATTCGTAATTCGGTGTCCTCTATAAGCAAATTCAATTTTTCTGCTAACGCCTTTGAATTTCCATTTTCGACTAAAAACCCATCGACTTCATTGGTAATAATATCACTTGGTCCGAAAGGACAATTGAAAGAAACACACGGAATTCCGCACGCCATCGCTTCAATCAAAACCATTCCGAAACCCTCAAAACGAGATGACATGACGTAAATGGAACTTTCTAAATAATTTTCAATAATGTTTTTTTGTGGTTCAAAAAAGTGAACACATTCTCCAATTTGTAATGATTTAGCAAGAGTTTCTAATCCTTCCGATGCATCAAATTTTCCGTAAATTTCCAATTGCCATTCTGGATTTTCAGCGTGAACTTTCTGCCAACTTTCCAATAATCGATCGTATCCTTTTTGATAGCTTTGTTTTCCGACAGCAATGACTTTTTTATTTAAAAGTGAGGCACTTTCATTTGGATAAAATGGCAACGGATTTGGAATTATTTGCAAATTGTTGACTTTCCATTCTTTTGTGTTTTCGGAAGTCAATATTATAAATTTTGTAAAACTACTGGCTAAAACGTCCATCGTTTTCATTTTCAATTTAGCTAAAAGCAATTTACAAATTCCGAAGTTTTTGCCCATTTCTATATTTTTAGAAACGTGTCTTTCGTAAATAATCGGAATGGCTTTTCCTAAAATGGTTGGAAGAAAAAACGCTTTTAAACCATCGTCACAAACTACAATTACATCTGGATTTACCTTTTTAATTGTATTTTTTATTCCAGAAAAATACGTTTTAACATACGAAATTGGATGTCCATAAACTGAAATATCATGAAAAACAATGGAGCTATTAAAATCAAAAAACGAATTGTCATGTCCTTTGTTTAAAGTCAGAATGTGCACTTTGTAATTTAGCTTCTCCACCAAATAACTTGTCTTGATAGAAAGTACTCTTTCCAATCCGCCAGAACCATTAACAGCATTTGTTATGTATAGCAGTTTCATTTGATTGCAATTTTTGATTTGAACTTGCCGATAACCGCCTGAATTAGCAGCATTGCGTTTTTATATTCTGTTGTATTTCGAAATACGAAATAAATGATGGCATTAGGCAGTAGCAAACAAAGCATCGTTTTCCATATCAATCCCAATATACCTGAAATCGGAACATAATAATCGATTCCGAATAAAAGTACAATGGAAAGGACTAATACAATCACATATTTTATATATTTTTTCAAATAATCCAACGGATTTTGTTTCAAGCCCAAAGTAAAAACAATGTACGGATCGTACCACGTATTGGTCACTAATCTGGCAATTGCTGTGGCGGTTAGTATTCCCAATAATCCATAATACCATCCGAAAGCAAAAGACAAAATCAAATTAATAATTGCCGTTAAAATCACTAAATATTGTCCTTGTTTAAAAAATCCGAACGTAATTTTAAACTGCCAAACTGCGTTTTGCATGCCGTACATAAAAAAATTGACGGCCAATAAAATCACTACCGAAAGTGGCAGTATAAACTTAATTCCAATCCATAATTCAATAAAATCATTAATTAAAAAAATGGTGGCGACGGAAGCAATTCCGTAAATCCAGAAATTTGCAAAATTGATAATATGAAAGGTTTCTACTTTTTTCTGCTGACTTTCAATCGCGTTGATATTGGCTATACTTCCTGTTAAACTTGAAAAAACCTGAACGATTAATCCAGACGCTAATCCGATAAGCAAATTATAATTGGACAGCAATCCGACCATTACCAATCCAGAGAAATAATTTAAAATTAAATTGTCGGTGCTGTTCACTAAGAGTCCGCCAATCTTAACCAAGCTTGTCGATTTCACATTAGCGTAAATCGCTTTTTTGGAAGTTTCATCAACCACCTCATCTTTATATTTTTTAAGAAAGGGATAATGTTTTCCGACTTTCGATGCAATGATAAAATTTCCAACTAATTGAAAAACCGATTGCACAACGAGGTATAAAATGAAGTTTTTAAACAGAACTAAAACGACAATTTGCGCGATGTTTTGAAAGAAAAAAATGAAAATATTGTTTTTAGAAATAATATAGGTTTTCTGATCGGCTTGAAACAAACTCAACTTGTATTGCATAAAATACGATGCAACGGTGTTGAATAAAAACAGTAAATAAATCAGTGTTAGATTATCGGCAATATTTTTTGGAGGATGATCGACAATTCTATCTAAAAAAGGAATCAGAATCAAACCCAAAACAGCAATAATCAATGCAATTCTGGTATAAATTTTAGAAAAGAAATTGATCAATCCAGCTAGCTTTTTTTCGTCTTTTTCTGCTAACGGTTTATATAACGAAAATACGATGGCGCTTGTAATTCCTAATTCGGCCAACGATAAAAGCGAAAGAATATTGGTAAATAAACCGTTAACTCCAAGGTATTCAACAGCAAGATATCGAATAAAAATCGTTCGGCTTATAAAGCCCAAAATCATTTGTGATACTTGAGCGATTAAGCCAAAAGAAATATTCTTAATTGAATTGGATAACCTTGAATTGCTATTCATGAATTACTTCCATTTAACATTTTCTTTAATCACTTTAGCCGGAATTCCGGCAGCCAAACACGCTTCGGGAATGTCTTTTGTTACCACAGCACCAGCGGCGATAATTGCTCCGTTTCCAATAGTTACGCCTTTTAAGATGGTTACGTTGTTGCCAATCCAAACGTTATTTCCGATGTGAATTGGTTGCGTCATTTCGGCTTCTTTACCAATAATCGTATGTGCATCACTATCCCAAATGGTGACATTCTCGGAAATCGCCACGTTATTTCCTATGGTGATTTCTTTAAAACATCTGATTTTTACATTTCTGTTGATGTAGCCACTTCCGAGGTTTAATTTCGCATTTTCCAAAACAATTATATGACAACCGGAATGTATCGAAAAAGTATCATCGACATGTATTTCGGAATTATCACGCATTTCAATCATCGCTGGGAAAGGTTCTTTCACCCGGAATGATTTATTCAGAAATAGAAACCCTTTTTTTATATTGATTTTTGCTGATTTGCTGGCTTTGAATGTAGTATTTCCTTCAAGTATTAGTAGACTGTTTTTATCGCGAACACCTTTCATTACGCAATTAACAACTAGTGATTTATAAGTCAGCAGTCGAAAATTATTTAAAAAAAGTAATAGTAAATTCATCTTATAAATTTAAAGTTCGTAAACAAAATCCTTGTGTAAAAGGCAAAATATCAAATTGTTGTGAATGTACACCAATTCCTTTTGTATCACCTTGCGAAAAATCGATTGCTCCGTTTCGTCTGGTGACTTTCATCAGATAATTAAGTGCTTTTTCTTTTGCTGAATTACAATCGGTAATTTTGTTAGCATTGGCAAAAAACCACGCTAAGCAAGCAGTTGTTGAAGAATCTGATTGGGATTGGTTATTCAAGATTTGCCAATTCCAACTACCATTTTCGTTTTGAAATTGCATTGCCATTTTAGCAAACCGTTTTACCATTTCGGTCAATTCGGCTTTATTGGGATGATTTTCTGGAAGTTCATTCCAGGAGTCAATCAACCCAATTGCATACCAACCCAAACCTCTTCCCCAACCAAATAAACCTGCGGGCAACTTCGTTTGAATATTGTACGCATGACACGGAATGAATTGCTCTTGCAACATCGCGTATTTATTGAATTCCCGAATTTGATTGATTGCTAATTCAATGACCTCTGGATGATTAAATGCCAATCCGTAACGCACTAAAAATGGCGATATGAAGCCAATAGTATCGACGTATCTATAATTGGGCATGTGTTTTCTATAAGCTATCGTTCCGTCATTTCCTTTTAAATCGTTTATCAGATGGTATAAAGTGTCAAAAGCTGGTTTGTATTTGTTGGCGTCTATTCCGTCTGTTTTCAAAATAGCATAACCCAAAATAACAGCGTCTATTTCTTTTGGAAGTACTTTCCAATTGCCATCTGTATTCAATTTTGATTGGATGAAATGGTTTATTTGATTGCTGATTTTAGCATCTTTATTTTTGATTGCGTAGTCATTTAATCCCAATAATAAAGACGCTTCCTGCCAACTTTGAATGGAATTTCGTTTGTAATTTCCTTTTAAAATATCAATAATGATGAATCGATTATTGTCTGTTAACTTTATTGTTGGAGTTGCTTTTAACCATTGTTTTGCAACGGAAAGTACTTTTTGTTTCCAGAGTTCTTTATCCGAAAATTGACCGATTTTAATGCGACTTTGCCAGGTATCGACTTGCGGAATAAAGTCGACTAACACTATCAAAAACGCGATTAAAATTAGTAAGATCAAAAAATAAATCATGGTATTGTAGTTTCAATTAAATCGTACAGTTTGCTCATTTCCCCTTCTGTTCCCAATTGTTCCTTTTTCAGATTATTTACAAATAAATTCATGGTTGCGGTATCGGTAACTAATTGTTGGATTCCGTTGGCAATTGAATTCGCGTCCATCGAAACAATGCTTCCGTTAGCGCCATTTTCAATTTGGTCTTTTGCTGATGGAAAATTGGTTACTAGAATTGGTTTATGTAAAATTTTGGCTTCATCAATGGCAACCGATTTTCCTTCAAATCGTGACGTTTGAACATAAAGCGTTGCTTTTTTAATATAAGGATACGGATTTTCTTTGATTCCTAATAAAATAAAATGATTTTGCAACTTCTTATCGGCAATGTGTTTTTCTAATTTTGATCGATCTTCTCCATCGCCAAGAATGTACCATTTGATACCTACGCCTCTTTCTACAAGAATTGCACATGCTTCTATGGCAAGGTCAAATGCTTTTTGGTAGTTCAATCTTCCCAATGAAACGATGTTTATCTTGCTTTCATCAAAATCGGAAATAGGTTCATCTGCCAAAGCATGAATTGTTTTTTCGGTGAGAATGTTGTACATCATTTTTATTTTTCCTTTAAAATTCGGAAAACAATCGATTAAAATTTCTTCGCAAGCTTCCGAAACTGTTACAATATAATCTAATTTTTCGAAGTAAGGAATATCGATACTTTTATCCAACATCAATAATTTATAGTCGTTATTGACAAATCCGATTTTGATTTTTGCATTCACTTTATCCACACAAAAATAATTGGGATTTTTTTCGAGATAACCGATGGTGGCGTGATATTCTTTATCGATTTTTTTTAAACAAGGTCCGACGAATTGCCATGCTTTTTGTTCTCTTACTGCAGGTATTTTTTCTGATTGCAACATCATCGACATTCTAAATCGGGCAATTAGAATTTTGAAATTAAAACTCGAAAGACATTCTTTTGCCACTTGTGTAAAAGGCATGTCGAAATATTGGAACTCTTTTGGTTGCGGCAACAAATTGACTTCTGAAGGCAATTGATTCATCAAAAAACCTTCGTGTTTAAACAGATATAAATCTACATTGTACTTTGAATAATCGATGAGTTGCAACAGCGAAACCAATGATTTCTCTGCGCCACCGCAACTTAATTTATTCATGACAAATAGTAGATCTTTCTTCATTTTTTTAGTTATCAATAATTTGATAGAGCTTTTTTATTTCCAATTCGGTTCCGTAATGGTGCTTTTTTAAATTGGAAATAAAACTATTTCTCAGCGCTTGGTTTTCAATTAATTCTATAATACCGTCAGCTATTGATTGTTCGTCTAACGGAACAATCAATCCGTTTATGCCACTTTCAATTTGATCTTTGGCTGATGTAAAATTAGCTGTTAAAATTGGTTTATGCAGTATTTTAGCTTCGTCGATTGCTAATGACTTTCCTTCAAATCGAGAGGGCTGGACATAAATTGTAGCATTGTTGATGTAAGGATATGGATTTTCTTTTATTCCCAAAAGAATAAAATTCGCAATTAAATTGTGTTCTTTAATTGATTGTTCTAAAGTGTTTCTTTCCTCACCTTCGCCAAGAACATACCATTTAATAGTATATCCTTTTTTGACTAAAATAGCCGCTGCTTTTATAGCAATATCAAATCCTTTTTGATTACTCAACCTTCCTAAAGTGACTAGATTTATAGCTGGATCCAAATCTTCTATTCTTTCATTTGCTAAATTCTGGATTGCTTTTTCGGAAAGAATATTGTACATCATTTTTATTTTGGATTTCAAATTCGGAAAAGTAGTTTTCAAGACATCTTCACACGATTCTGAAACGGTAAATAAATAATCGAGTTGAGCAAAATACGGTTCATCGAAAGCCGCATCCAAATTCAACATCGCATAATCATTGTTGATAAAACCAATTTTTTTCTTTGCGGAAATGCAGTCAACCGTAAGATAAATGGAAGTTTTTTCGAGAAAACCAATAGCGACATCGTATTCGTTTTGGCTTTTCGGAATAGCTTTTTTCAAATCTTTCCACGAATATTGCTCAGCAATACCTGTATTTTTTATGAATCTATTTTTTAAAGTAAAGTCAATTCTTGAATACGCTAAACTAAATTTTCCTTTGCTTAAAAATGTAAAAAAGGAAGTGATTGGTTTTTTAGAAAAGATAACAAAATCATTTTGCAAGGTAAAAATAGTAACTTCTGAAGGAACCAATTTTAAAAAAATACCTGTTTTGTTCAACAAAAGCAAATCGACTTCGTAGTTATTGTAGTCGAATTCATTGAGCAAATTGACCAAGCATTTTTCGGCTCCTCCAGCTTGAAGACTTGGCATTACAAAGAGTATTTTTTTTTTCATTTTGACCCGTTGGGGATAATTCGTTTTTTATTATTTTTTAACCACATAGATACATAGTTTTTAAAAAATAGTAAAGACGTATCACTTTAATATAGCAAATCATAGCTTTGCGATACCAAGAATTGGTCTATCCCATTCTTATTTTCTATGCTTCTATGTGGTTTATTTTTTTATTAATTCACTTAACATGTTCATTCTATAACTCAAAAAGATAGTGTGCAGCTTTTTGCGACATCTTTTTTATTTCTGGAATTCTATTTGCTAATTGCGTTATGATTTCGTTTTCTTGCGACTTCATTTCTTCAAATTTAGCAATTAGTTTTTGACTATCTGAAATTTCTTTGATGCTCAATACTAATTTTTCTTCACCAAAAATGTCTTTAGCAATTCCTTTCGATTTGATGCTATAACCCAATACTAAAGTCGGAATTAAAGTCGAATATGCCGCAATTGTCGCATGCGTTCTCGCTCCGATAAAAAATCGCATTCTTGCAATATAGCCTTTGTATTGAATCGCATTTAAATTATTCGGAAGCAATAAAACTCTTTTAGTTGCTTTGAACTTTTCGTAAAACGATTGCAAACATTCGTAATCATCGTTTCCAATTTCCATAACATGTGGCGTTAATGCAATGGTCATATCGGTTGTATCAATAATATGTTGGACTAAGCCGAATGCTGCTTGATGGGATGCTTTGTTTTTATTCCATACTAACGGACTAAAATTAAATCCGATGGTATTGCCCAATTGCCATTCGATTGGAAGTGGTAATTCTTCTTTGTCCATTGTGAAAGCGCCGTCAGCAGAAAGTTGTACATTTTTTAAACTGTTATTTTTGAGGATTTCACAAGTGAGACTTTCTCTTGCCAGAATCAAATCAAACGATTTTAAATCTTTAATTTTATCATTTGACAAATCTTCATCACCAATAGAAGCTCCCCAAAGCACTAATTTTTTTCCTGCTTTTTTTATGTTTCTATCAATTTCATAAAGCCATGGTTGCTCTCCGTAGCAATAATTATCGCCACCAATTGATAAAAAAACATCGTGTTCCTGAATCAGTTTTATGATGTTATTTTGCTGTTTTTTAAGGAAATAAGTCTCGTCTTTGAAAACCTTGAACTTTAAAGCAGCAATAATTCCAACTATTGAAAACTTGCTTATCACCACATTTCGGGCATCGTAAATAGTATCAATTAATGGAATAATCGTATCCGAATCGGGATTAAAAGAAGCCAGATTTACAACCGCATTTGGATTTTGACTTTTGATAAGTGCTACTCCAGAACGAACAATCGCTTCACATCCTCTATTTAAACTTCCGTTGTGGAAAAACATTAGTATTTTCATTTATTTTTTGTTTCTGTAATTGCTATACGATGTTGCCATCTGTAGCAAAAATACCGATTTATATTGTATTCCTTTTAGAATCAAAATTTGAAATTTGGTTTTGTCTTTTATAATTTCTATCCAATAGTCGTTCAAAATCTTTCTGATAATCGGATTGGAAATCATTATGTAGACGTATTTACGCCTTGAAATCCAATCAAAATTGGAATTGAAATACACATTCACCAAAGAAATTACGGTATTAATTAACCGTAGCGATTTTAATTTGATGATTTCGTCATCAGCTAAATCAACTCCGAATTGGTTTTTATAATCGTAATTAAACTGCTGAAGTGCTATTGCAAAATAATCTTTAGACGCATCTCTTGTGGCACTTTTTGCAATCTCTAGATAATTATAACCGCAGTAATCAATAAACTTTATACTGTTGCATTGATTAAAAAAAAGTAGATTAAAAAGTCCGTCTTCACCAATTACTATTCCTTTTGGGAATTGAATATACCGATTGGACGCTATAATTTCTGATTTATATAACTTGTTCCAAATGGTATTTAATTTATCTTCTTTTATAAAAAAAGGTACGATTTTGTTCTTTATAAATTCGGTGTTATAAATTTCATTGGAATTAAATGGATGCTTCGAAATAGAAGTATGTCCGTCCAATGTTGATTTATATTTTGCAACAACACCATCTAAATTGCTTTGATCTATTTCATTGTACAGATTTTCGAAATATTCCTTTTCGATATAATCATCAGCATCTACAAATCCAATGTAGTTTCCTCTAACCATTTTCAAACCTTGATTTCTGGCAACGCTTACGCCTTGATTTTCTTGATTTAGTAGAATAATTCGGCTGTCATTTTTTTGAAATTCTTCAATAACAAACTGGCTTGTATCTGTAGAGCCATCATTGATAAAAATAAATTCACATGATTGTAGTGTTTGAGACAAGAGGGATTCAATACATTTTTCGAGATGTAATTCTGCATTATAAACCGGAATTATAACTGAAACTAAAATCATGTTTATTCTTTTTTAAGGACAAAAAAAGTTTGATTATTGACTGTGATTATTTTTTTAGAAAAACTACCAACCTGACTTTTGTATGACAAATAAGCTTCTTTTGAAACCACTAAAAAAGAATTTTTTTCCATATTTTGCACGATTGTCTTAGGGTAAAAATAACCTGGAAATGTAAATCCGACGGTATTGAGTTGTATCGATTTATAATCGCATAAATAATAAAATGCTGGAGAAATTCCATCCAAATATACTTCTGATTTATTCGGAATAACGGAAGAAAGTTGTTGCAAAGTGGCTTCCTGCAAATCGATTTTATTTTGTTTTCTGGAGTAAGAAACTACCGAAATAGCACTCATGATCACAATCGAAATCAAAAAAACAACTTCTTTATTTTTACTGATTGGAGTTACAAAAGTGTAACTTAAATAAGCAAAAGCAATTAAAGCATAAGGCAAAACATATTGAAAATAATGCGCGTAAGAAGCGGATAGTAATACCAACAGTGAAAACGGGAAAATGCTAATGAACAGTAGGCTTTTATAATCGAAGTTTTTTCTATTTTTAAAAAATAAAACAGGAATAAACAGCACGTATAAATTGTACAAAACAAATACGCCAAATCCGATTAAATAGGTTGTTAGGTTGTAATTTATTCCGGTACCATTGCCTTTGTCGAGATGGATTCCTTTTCCGAAAATATAATTTATAAACGCTATAAAACCAGCTCCGTTGCTGCTTAAATAACAATAGAATACTGAAATCGGAATCAAAAATCCGATAGTCAACAACACAATTTTTTTTATAATTTGCTTCTTGTTAATTAAAATAGCAATGCCAATTGGAGCTAAAATAAATAATCCGTATTGTTTGGATAAGAAGGATAAAGCGAATGCAACTCCTGCAAAAAATAAGTATTTAGTTGCGTTGGATTCTTTGTTTTTCAGGTAAAAAAGCAATCCAGTTAATTGAAAGAAAACAGAAATCGGTTCCAACATTAAGTAACTTCCGTCTAGAAGTAACGATCCCAAAACAAAAAATAAAGCATAGAATACATTCTCGTTTTTGTTCGCTTTTATTTTTTGTAAAATGGAATAAAAAACAAAAGCAGAAAGCCAAATAATGAACATGTTGATTATCAAACTATATCTTGGATCGGGATGCGCTGAAAACAAAAACGGAATTCCTAAAATAATAATTGCTAAAGGATTATACGCTGTAGCAATATCTATAAAATAAACATTGCCGTTATAAAATTCTCGTGCTGTAGCAAGGTAATAACCCGAATCGGGACCAACTAAAGGATACGATAAATAACTAACTGATAAAAAAACAATTACAAATAAAACGAGTACAAGTGCTGTTTTTTTTACGTTCATTAGTCATGGAATTTTTGAATTAATTGAACAATTGTGGTAATAGCTGCTCTATCCAATTCATAAAACATAGGCAATCGCAATAATGTATTGGTGAAATTATCAGAGTTTACCAATATTCTACCATCGTGTTTTTCGTTATAATACGAACTGGAATGCAGCGATATATAATGAAAAACAGCATGGAACCCATTTTGTTTTAAAAGGGCAATTAATTTTTCCCTTTGCTCAATATTTTCCAAACCGATATAAAACATGTGTCCGTTATTGGTCGCAAAATCTGGAATTGTCGGTAGTTTGATTTTGTTGAGATTTAACGCTTTCAAACCATCATAATACGTATTCCACAATTGAATTCTTTTGGATTGGATGTCCTCCAAGTTTTCAATTTGCGCCCATAGAAATGCAGATATCACTTCGGAAGGCAAAAACGAAGAACCAATATCAACCCAACCGTATTTGTTGATTTCACCTCTAAAAAACTCGGCTCTGTTGGTTCCTTTTTCCCAAATAATTTCGGCACGATGAATAAACTTTTCATCATTTATGGCTAACATTCCGCCTTCACCAGATACAATATTTTTGGTTTCATGAAAAGAAAAAGCAGCTAAATGTCCGATGCTTCCCAATGCTTTTACCGAACCGTCTTTACTGGTGTAAAAACTATCGATAGCTTGGGCCGCATCTTCAATAACCAATAAATTATATTTTGAAGCGAGCGCCATTATTTTATCCATATCACAGGCAACACCAGCATAATGCACCGGAACAATGGCTTTTGTTTTGGACGTAATTAACGATTCTATTTTATCAGCATCAATGTTTGGATTATCCGAATATGAATCGGCAAATACAATTTTAGCACCTTGGCGGATGAACGCAATGGCTGTAGAAACAAACGTAAAACTCGGAACAATAACCTCATCACCTTCTTTCAAATTGGCAAGAATGGCAGCCATTTCAAGAGCATCTGTGCAAGAAGTCGTTAATAATGCTTTTTTAAAACCATATTTTTTTTCGAAAAATTCCTGGCATTTTTGAGTGTATATTCCATTACCAGAAATTTTTCCCGATTTAACAGCATCTTCTATGTAATGCGTTTCTTTCCCCGTTAAATAAGGCTTGTTGAATGGTATACTCATTTTATTGTTTTTTTGTTGGAATGAATTTTCCGCGTGCTGGAAGTAAAAATTTCATAAAACTTATTTCTTCTTCGCTGCCCGTTTTAGTATACGTTCTGTCGGAAACATTAAAATAAGAAATGTTTTCAGCATCCGAATTTACCTCCGAAACATCGGAAATAATTTTAATGGTAGTTGCCTTTGGATTCCATTCATTACGATAGGAATTCATTTTAATCAGCTTGTCTTGAATCGTCACTTCATTAAACTGAAATCCGATTTTACTTGATATCGATTGAGCTGGCGAACCTGCATAAATCTCATTGTAATTCATGTCTTTTGTCACGACCGAACCAACCATTGCCATCGATTTATCCTGAGCAATAATTGGAGACACAATACAATGTCCAACGAACCAAACATCATTTCCGATTTGCATTGGTTTCTCTGTCAAAAAACGACATCCTTCGAGTGTATCGCCGAATTTTATATGACTCCAAATTTGAGAATGCGCACCAATTCCGCAATTATTTCCAATCGTTGTTCCTCCAATAGAATCGATAATGGAGTATTGACCAATCCAAGCATTATGACCAATATGACATGGCAAATAGCCGTGAAAATTGGTGTTGTGCTGGATTTTACAATAATCGCCAAGCGAAAAATCATCGCAAATAATTTGAACATTTTCGCCGATGTAACAATTATCACCAATGACAATTTTTGTGGCTTTGCCATTTATTCCTCTAATTATTGCAGACGGTGCTATAATGGAGTTTTTTCCAATATAAAATTCTTCTGCCTGAATATTAGTGTAAGTCATTGGTAATAATTTTATCAATTATGTATGATTCCCTGCCTTTAGATTGATCAAATATTTTTCCGATATAGATGCCGACAATTCCAATGGTGGTAATTAAAACTCCCGATAAAAACCAAATGGAAACCATTAAAGAGCTGTAACCCAATACTGTAATTTCGCCTTTTAAATACCTGTAAATAGTTACCAATCCGATAGTAAATGAAAAAATCGAAATCAATAATCCAAATTTAACGAAAAGTTTTAAAGGTTTGTTTGAAAATGAAATGATCGTATTAAACGCCAAACTCATCAACTTGGAAAAACTATATGATGATTTTCCTGATTCTCTTTCAGCGTGTTCAACTTCGATGGCAACCGATTTAAATCCAACCCAATTTACGAATAGTGGAAATGACTTAATATAATCGTTCATTTGTATTACTTCGGCAATTACTTTGGAATGGTAAATGCCAAAATTGGCAATCGTATTATCAAATTTTGTATCGGTTAAATAGCTGTAGAGCATCGAAAAAAGCTTGGAAGATACTTTTTTTAGGAAACCATCCTGTCTGTTTTTTCTACTTGCTAAAACGACATCAAAACCTTCTTTCGTTTTAGTATAAAGTTTGATGATTTCTTTTGGTTGGTCTTGTAAATCGCAATCCATAACAACAATCCATTCTCCGGAAGCATTAGAAATTCCTGCCATAATTGCTGGATGTTGTCCGAAATTTTTACTTAATCGGATGCTTTTTACTTGATTGAATTTTGCGGAAAGTTGTTGCATTACTTCCCAGGAATTGTCGGGACTACGGTCATCAACCAAAACAATTTCGTAAGTGAGATTCATTTGAAGCATCACTTTTTGAATCTCATCCACTAATTTGTCGAGAATAGTTGCCGCATTATAAACTGGACTGACTATCGAAATGTGCGGTTTGTTACTCATAATCACTATTTTATTAGTATTAAAATCTTGAGGATTGCTACTTCAAACCTTCTTTTTTAGTACTTAATTGTATTGTTTTTCGTAATATTTCTGGTAATTTCCAGAAGTAACGCTTTTTAGCCAATCTTCATTAGAAAGGTACCAATCGATTGTTTTTTCGAGACCTTCTTCAAAAGTTACTGATGGTTTCCAACCCAATTCTTTGTTGATTTTAGAAGCGTCGATGGCATAACGTAAATCATGTCCCGGACGATCTTTTACATAGGAAATTAATTGTTCGGAAGTTCCTGCCGGATTTCCTAATTTCTTATCCATTTGTTGGCAAAGCAGCTTCACTAAATTGATATTCTGCCATTCGTTGAATCCACCAATATTATACGTTTCATGGTTTTTTCCTTCATGGAAAACCAAATCGATTGCTACGGCATGGTCTTCTACAAAAAGCCAATCGCGCGTGTATTTTCCGTCACCATAAACTGGCAATGGTTTTTTATTGATGATGTTATTGATGAAAAGCGGAATTAGCTTTTCCGGAAAGTGATTTGGACCGTAATTGTTAGAACAGTTGGTAATTACATAAGGCAATCCGTAGGTTTCGCCGTAAGCACGCACAAAATGATCGGAACTCGCTTTTGAAGCCGAATACGGCGAATTTGGATCGTAAGCTGTAGTTTCGGTAAAAAGTCCGGTTTCGCCTAAAGAACCATACACCTCATCGGTAGAAATGTGATAGAATCGTTTGCCTTCAAAATCTCCTTTCCATAGTTCTTTAGCGGCGTTTAACAAGTTCATGGTACCAATTACGTTGGTTTTTACAAATGCTAACGGATCGGTAATAGAACGGTCAACATGCGATTCGGCAGCAAGATGAAGTACGCCATCAAATTGGTGTTTTTGAAACAGTTCGTTGATAAAATTAGCGTCGACAATATCGCCTTTTATAAAAATATAATTGGATTCATTTTCAATATCGGCAATATTTTCTAAATTTCCTGCATAGGTCAATGCATCTAAATTATAGATGTGACAATTTGGATATTTTTTTACAAACAGTCTCACCACATGAGAACCTATAAATCCTGCACCACCTGTAATTAGTATCTTTTTCATTTTTATATATTATAATTTTCCGTCAATATCATTTACATCAAGAACTCCTTTGACATCGTAAACAATCGCATTTTCATTTTTAAATTGATTTAAATCTAGGTTTGTAAACTCCTTATGAGCAACACCTAAAACAATAACATCAAAAGTTTCTTTTGGAATTTCTTTCGTCATAGTAAGTTGGTATTCTTGCTTTACTTCTTTTGGATTTGCCCACGGATCGTATATCGAAATGTCGATTCCGTAATCATTTAAAGCGGTAATAACATCAACAATCTTGGTATTTCTAACATCGGGACAATTCTCTTTAAATGTAATTCCGAGCATTAATAATTTCGAGTGACTAACCGGAATTCTTTTTTTGATCATTAATTTAATAATTCGAGAAGCGACGTAATCTCCCATACTATCATTTAAACGTCTTCCTGCTAAAATAATTTCGGGATGATAACCAGCTTGTTGTGCTTTTTGCGCTAAATAATATGGATCAACACCAATGCAATGTCCGCCAACTAACCCTGGTTTAAAATTTAAAAAATTCCATTTTGTACCAGCTGCGGCAAGTACGGCTTGGGTGTCTATTTCGAGTATATTAAATATTTTAGCCAATTCATTTACAAAAGCGATGTTGATATCTCTTTGTGAATTTTCGATAACTTTTGCTGCTTCTGCCACTTTTATGGATGGCGCTAAATGCGTACCAGCAGTGATGACTGATTTGTATAGATCGTTGACTTTAATTCCAATTTCTGGAGTAGAGCCAGCGGTAATTTTAAGAATTTTTTCAACAGTATGTTCTTTGTCTCCGGGGTTTATTCTTTCTGGAGAATATCCTGCAAAAAAATCAACATTGAATTTTAATCCGCTATATTTTTCCAATACTGGAACACATTCTTCTTCGGTTAAACCCGGATAAACAGTAGATTCATAAATTACTATATCTCCTTTTTTCAACATTTTACCAACGGTTTCACTAGATTTGTAAAGTGCCGTTAAATCGGGTTTATTATTTTTATCAACAGGAGTTGGTACAGTAATAATGTAGTAATTGCAATCTTGTAAATCGTCAATATTGGTAGAACAAAATAATCCTGTTTTTTCTAACGGATTAGTTACCAAAACACTTTTTAGTAATTCTTTGCTTATTTCTAAAGTGAAATCGATACCATTATTAAGTTCATCAACTCTATTTTGGTTAATATCAAACCCCACAACAGGATATTTTGTAGCAAATAATCTTGCTAATGGCAATCCGACATATCCTAATCCAACTATTCCAATTCTGCTATTCATCATCACTACTTCCTATTAATTTTTATGAGCCAATTGCTTGATATTTAAAACCAATTTCTGTTAATTTTTTTCCGTCTAGAAGATTTCGTCCGTCAAATACAAAAGCTGGTTTTAGCATTGCATCGTATATTTTTTGCCAGTCATACGCTCTAAATTCATCCCATTCTGTTAATATTGCAATGGCATGTGCATCTTTACAGGTATCGTACGGATTATCAAATGAAGTAATGTATTTGGTATTTTGAGCTACCGATCTTGTGTCTAAATAATTCAAATCTTCCAGAATTTGTTCATGATTCACTTTAGGATCGAAAACGGCAATTTTAGCTTGTTCAAAAATGAGATCATCCGCCACATAAATCGCTGCTGATTCTCTGGTATCATTAGTATCTTTTTTAAATGCCCAACCTAAAAACGCGATTTTTTTATCGGTTACCGTATTGTATAAAGTGCTTACTATTTTCTTTGAAAATCTTCGTTTTTGATGGTCGTTCATTATGATGACTTGCTCCCAATAATCGGCAACTTCGTTAAGTCCGTAGGATTTGGCGATATATACTAAATTTAATATGTCTTTTTGAAAACAAGAACCTCCAAAACCAACGGAAGCTTTTAAAAATTTAGAGCCAATTCTTGAATCCATTCCAATAGCTTTGGCAACTTCGTTAATATCGGCTCCTGTTTTTTCACATAGTTCCGATAATGCATTTATAGAAGAAACGCGTTGTGCTAAATAGGCATTAGCAGTTAACTTAGATAATTCTGATGACCAAACATTGGTGGTAAGAATCTTATTGGGAGCCACCCAATTTAAATAGACATCAGATAATAATTTGATTGCTCTTTGCCCTCCAGGAGTAGTATCACCACCTATAAGAACTCTATCTGGATTTAATAAATCTTCAACCGCAGTTCCTTCTGCTAAAAATTCAGGATTGGATAAAATCTGAAACTGAACACCATTTCCAGTATTGTCTAAAATATTTTTAATTGCTTCGGCAGTTCTAACAGGTAATGTCGATTTTTCGACTACAATTTTATCGGTTTTAGCCACTCGGGCAATTTGTCTGGCGCATAGTTCAATGTATTTTAAATCGGATGCCATTCCTTTTCCGGAACCGTAAGTTTTAGTTGGTGTATTTACGGAAATAAATATCAACTCCGCTTCGTCAATAGCTTTATCAACTTCAGTTGAAAAGAATAAGTTTCTTCCTCTAGCTTCTTTAACAATAGCTGACAAACCTGGCTCGTATATCGGAATATTATTTACATCTTCATCATTCCATTTATCAATTCGTTCTTGATTAAGGTCGACAACGGTTATCGTAATATGCGGACATTTTTGTGCTATAATAGCCATTGTTGGTCCACCAACATATCCAGCACCTATACAGCATATCTTTGTAATTTTCATTATGTCATTTTTATTTTAAATTTTCCCAATACCATTTTACTGCTTCTTTTAAACCGTCTTTAAAAGAATATTTCGGATTATAATTCAATAATTTTTTTGCTTTGTCGATACTTGCTAACGAATGTGGAATATCTCCAACTCTATTTGGTCCGTAAATAATGGCAACATCTTTTATTGAATTATCATAGTCCGAAAGAAATTCTTTTAAATAAGAAACCATTTCATTTAACGTAGTACTTTCGCCAAATGCTGTATTATAGACAGTGTTGACAGCATTTTTGTTTGTTGTCGTTATTGCTAACTCATTTATTTGAATAACATTGTCTATGTAGGTAAAATCTCTAGAAAAGTTTCCGTCTCCATTTATTATCGGACTTTCCTTTTTCATTAGTTGCATTACAAATTTCGGAATCACAGCTGCGTAAGCTCCGTTAGGATCTTGATTTTTACCGAATACATTAAAATAGCGCAATCCAATAGTTTCTAATCCGTAGGTTGTACTAAAAATATCGGCGTACAATTCGTTCACATATTTAGTAATCGCATAGGGAGACAATGGTTTTCCGATGGTATCTTCTACTTTTGGCAATGCTTCAGAATCACCATAAGTGGAGGAACTTGCTGCATATATAAATCGTTTCACCTTCGCATCTCTGGATGCTATAAGCATGTTTAAAAATCCAGATACATTAACATCATTAGTGGTTATTGGATCATTAATTGATCTCGGAACCGATCCTAAAGCGGCTTGGTGTAAAACGTAATCGACACCATGAACTGCTTTATGACATGCATCTAAATTTCTAATATCGGCTTCAATCAAAGTGAAGTTTTTATTGGAAAGCAAGCCACTAATTGTATGTTTATGTCCAGTAGAAAAATTATCTAAACAAACCACTTCATATTCTTTTGATAAAAAATACTCACATAAATTGGAACCAATAAAACCAGCACCACCCGTTATTAGAATTTTATTTTTCATCAAATATTATTTGATTTTTCTTGATTTTGTTTTATCCGTTTTTTCTTTTTTTGTTTGAATATTGAGAATAAAATTTACATATTTTAGAACAAACGCAACGACAGCATTTTTTGGTTTGTCTTCTTCATGATAGCCGCTAGAATAAGCTCCATATCCATATCCATAACCATATCCATAACCTGCTCCATATTTTGCTTTGTTTTCAAATCCGTTAAGAATAATACTTACATTATTAAGTTCTCCTCTTTTAACTCTAATATTTAAAAGGTTAATCATATCTTTTCTAGAAAAATTTTGTCGTGTTATATATAAAGTAATATCTGCAAATTGAGACAGTTCAATCGCATCAGTTACTAATCCAACAGGAGGAGTATCAAGTATTATATAATCATATCTTTTTTTCAATTCTGTCATAAAATCAGCCATAATTTCGCTCATAATTAATTCGGAAGGATTTGGAGGTACTGGACCAGAAGTAATTATATCTAAAAAAGGAATGTGCGTTTTTATTGTAATATCATCCAGACTCTTTTGACCAATTAAATAATTTACAACTCCGATTTCATTGGATATATTAAAATCTTCATATATTCTTGGTTTACGCAAATCAAATCCTACAATTACTGTTTTCTTTTCACTTAATGCGAAAACTGTAGCAATATTAATAGAACAAAATGTTTTTCCTTCTCCACTAACAGAAGAAGTGAGCATTACTGTTCTAGCACCTTCAATGTTTTGTTTTTTGTATAAAAATTGTAAGGAAGATCTTAGGGCTCGAAAAGATTCAGAAAGGGCTGATTTTGGTTTTTCAAAAACAGATAAATTAGTGTTATTATGTTTTATACCTACAACTCCTAATAATGGAATTTGAGTTAATTTACTAATATCATCGGTATTTTGAATTTGATTGTTGATAAAGAAAATTAAAAAAACAATCATCAAAGGAATCAACAATCCCATAAATATAGCAATGATATAATTTACTCCAGTTCGTGGACCAATTAAACCCGCACCAATATCTTTTGCTGGATCGATAAACTGAATATCCGAGAGATTGGCTGCTTTTACTATTTGAGCTTCACTTCTTTTTTGAAGATACGCTTGATAAATATTATCGCTCAAATTATATTTTCGCATTATCTTTATATACTCTTGCTTATCTTCAGGAAGCTTTGCAATTTTGCTCTCAGCTTGATTTATTTTATCATTTATTTGAATAGCATCAAACTGTATGGCTGATTTAGCTGCAATAATGTTTTCGAGTAAAACTCTTTTTAAAGAAGAAATTTCATTATCGATAGAATTGAACATCTTCTCCCCTTTTACAGAATAAGCTATTTCTGATCTTCTAACTGATAGATTAATTAAATTGGAAACGTTTGTTATAATATTTGGATCTTCAATGCCTGCAACAGAAGGCGCAGGAAGCTTTGAATAATCAGTGCTGTTTTTTAAATAATTACTTAACGTATTGTAATAATTTATTTTTCTTTTTATTACATCGTTATCAACGTCTAATTTTAGCATTTGATCTTGAAAAGTTGCTCCTCCTTTATCAATTTCAATAAGATTTTTATTTCTACTAAAATCTTTTAATTCATTATTTACCGCTTTAATATCACTCTCCATAATATTTAAAGTAGTATCGATATATTTAATGGTATTTTCTGCAAATAAATTTTTATTTTCTAATTGCAATTTCATCAATGTATTTACTGTTGCATTAAGATAATCAACAATTCTTGCTTTGTTAGTACCATCGATTGATAATTTTAAAATGGAAGGTGCTTTTTCATCAATTACAACTTTTAAACCTTTATACCTAGAAACTACACCATCAAAAGAATTAAAAACTACTTGATATGTTGAATTATTATAATTTACATTATTCATTATACCAAGTTTCCAATTTAAAAAGGGTAGATTAATTTGCTCTCCTACTTTAAATCGTTTAATAAAATCTCCTTTTTGAACAGCAACAGTAGCATACGTATTATCATAATAATTTACTACAGATGCTGAATTTGAACTGAAATTAATTTTTATAATATATTCTGTAGGGGAAACTAATCTAATGCTTATTGGGATTCCTGATAATTGCTTTTTGTTTTTATCAATAACCACTTTAAAAGGACATTCGCCATAAACATCCTGAGTAAAATATTCTTTTTCTTGTAAATACTCTATATAAAACTGCAATTTATCAACTACAATTTCGTTATGAGATCTCGATTTTAATGTAGTTGAAATTGTTTGAACTTGATCTGAAGTTCCTCCCCAATTAAATATTAAACTTGTATTATTAGTAAACAACGGATTGTCTTGCTCTTGTATTGCTATAGTTGTTTCTAATGAATAAATCTTTTGTTTCCTTATGTTAATCTGATAAGCAATTACTAAACAAACAATTAAACCAAATAAAAACCAACGCCAATAACTTCCTGTTTTGATTAAAAATCCTTTAAAATCAAAACTGTTTTGGTTTTCAAAAAAAGAAAAATCTTTTACATCTAACATAGTGAAAAGAGTGAATTAATTTTTAAGTAATAAAAATGTAGTTGTGGCTAAAGACAATATAGTAATTATTGTAGTTAAGGATTCTATACCCGTTTTACCTGTTCCCCAAGTTTTTTGTTTTAATGGTTTAATGTAAACATAATCATTAGGTTGTAAGTAAAAACACGGCGATTTTAAAGCGTTCACATCTGTTAAATCAATCGTTAAGGTTTCTATTCCGTGAGGCAATTGTCGCATAACTTTGACATCTCTTCGGTCGCCAACAATAGTTATATCTCCAGAGTTTGCAATGGCTTCTAGAATACTTACTTTTTCTTGGTATAAAATTTTAGTTCCCGGACTTGCTATTTCACCATTAACGGTATATCGAAATCCAGCCAGTTTTACATTGACAAAAATTTCTGCTTCCTTTTTAAAATAATCGGTTAATAACTTTGCTTCAATATCTTTTCTAACTTCATCTAAAGTAAATCCTAAAACATTGAGTTCTCCTAAAATTGGCATTCGAATATTTCCGTGATCATCAATAGTATAACCGTTAAAATAAAGTCCTTCTAACGATTGATTTTGTTGCGAATCTCCACCATTAAAAATAGCGACTAATTTGGAATCGATGGCTTTAATATTAATATCTAAAATATCATTGATTTGGAGTCGATATGGTTTTAACGGAACTTGATTTATAGGTGTTTCTGAAACTGTATTATTTTCTTGAAGATAAATTAAATCTTTTCTTGATACACAAGAGGTAAAGAAAAATCCAATAAAAAAAAGTAGGTATAAAAATAATTTAGTCATCCTCAAAAAAATTTATAAAACAAAGATAGTTTTTCAATTTAAAAAACAAAAGAATAGCTCGGTAAAGAATTAAATATTTTTGATGGCATTTTCAAAAGGAACCCTTTGAATAATACTTCTTCCTAATGTGACTTCATCAGCATATTCTAATTCATCGCCAACGGCAATTCCACGAGCAATTGTAGATGTTTTTACATTGTAATCTTTGATTTGTTTAAAGACATAAAAATTAGTAGTATCGCCTTCCATTGTTGAGCTTAAAGCAAAAATAACTTCTTCAACAGTTCCTGTTTTTACTTTTTCTACCAAAGTAATTATATTTAATTGACTCGGTCCGACGCCGTCAATTGGTGAAATTTTTCCACCAAGAACATGATAAACTCCTCGAAATTGGTTGGTGTTTTCGATTGCCATAACATCGCGAATGTCTTCAACAACGCAAATTATTTTGTGATTTCTAGCGGAATTAGAACAAATTTCACATACTTCAACATCGGAAATATTGTGGCAATTAGCACAAAATTTCACTTCCTCTCGCATCGTAGTCAATGCTTGCGATAGAAACTGAGTTTGCTCGCTAGGTTGTTTTAATAAATGCAATACCAATCGCAATGCCGTACGTTTACCAATTCCTGGTAATTGCGCCATTTCGTTTACTGCTTTTTCTAATAGTTTTGATGAGAATTCCATTTGGCTAAAATAGTGAATTTGTTCATTTGGTTATTCGGTAATTCGAATTTAAGTTGGTATAATTTTAACCAAAAAACAAATAGCCAAATAACCTTTTTTTTTCTATTTTAGCACAACTAAAAACGCACCTATGTCGCCAATTGCTATTTTAACATTAATCATTATTTATTTTGGATTATTGATCTTTATTTCCAATGTGGTAAGTAAAAAAAGTTCGGACAATGATACTTTTTTTAAAGCCAATAAAAATTCGAAATGGTATTTGGTTGCTTTCGGAATGATAGGAACTGCGCTATCGGGCGTAACATTTATTTCGGTTCCTGGAAATGTTGGTTCGCCCGAAAATCAATTTGGTTATTTTCAATTTGTGTTGGGAAATGCCATTGGATTTTTGATCATTGCAACGGTATTGCTTCCTTTATATTACCGGATGAACCTCACCTCGATTTACAGTTATATTGAACAACGACTCGGAATCGTAAGTTATAAAACGGCTGCTACAATTTTTTTGATAAGTAGAACGATTGGTTCGGCGTTTCGATTGTATTTGGTGGTGATTGTTTTGCAACGGTATGTTTTTGATTTTTATAATATTCCGTTTGCGGCAACGGTTTTAATTTCGCTAGGATTGATCTTTGCGTATACCTATCGTGGCGGATTAAAAACGATAATCATTACCGATACTTTGCAAACATTTTTCTTAGTTTCTTCGGTATTTCTTACGATTTATTTTATTTGCGACAGTTTGGATTACGGCGCCATTGAAGCTTTTGAAGCGGTAAAAAACAGCAATTATTCCAAGATATTTTTCTATGAAGATTACTTAAAAGGCAGTTTTGTTTTGAAACAAATTTTGGGTGGAATTTTCGTTACCATCGCCATGGTTGGACTCGATCAAGATTTGATGCAGAAGAATTTGAGTTGCAAAAACATTGGCGAAGCACAAAAAAACATGTTCACTTTTACTGGAATTTTTGTCGTAATCAATATTTTCTTTTTGAGCGTCGGAGCTTTATTATATATTTATGCAGAGAAAAACGGAATAGCAGTTCCGATGGTTGGCGATGTAAAAAGAACCGATTTATTGTTTCCAGAAATTGCTTTTCATCACTTGACTATTGTTCCTGCAGTGGTTTTTTTATTGGGATTAACAGCAGCTACTTTTGCAACTACCGATAGTGCTTTGACGGCTTTAACGACTTCCTTTTGTGTCGATTTTTTAGGAATGGATAAATCAGAAAATATAAATAAACCAAATGTGGTACGAACACGACACTTTGTTCACTTGGGATTTTCTTTTCTGTTGTTTTTGGTGATTATCGTTTTTAATTCGCTAAATGACAAATCGGTAGTGACGATGATTTTTAAAGTGGCGAGTTATACCTACGGACCACTTTTAGGTTTGTATGCTTTTGGATTGTTTATGAAAACGAAAACGGTTCATGATAAATTAGTTCCGTTTGTATGTGTAATTTCTCCTTTGATTTGTTTTTTTCTGATTAAATATTCGGCTGATTTATTTGGAAATTACGTTATCGATAATGAACTAATCATCATAAATGGCTTCATTACTTTTTGTGGATTGTTATTGATAAGTAAGCCAGCGACTTCGGAAACGCGTTTTTAATTTTTACACAGAGCTACACGGAGAAAAAGCATAGAGACCACAGAGGCAAAAGTCAAAATGGATTCCTTGCTAGCCCCGATTGCAGAGAAAATAAAAAATGTCCCGATGGTTTCGGGACATTTTTTATTGGAACGAAAAGCGGGAAAATGGAAACCAAAAAAGCCCAAGCCATTAGCTTCTAATATTGATTAGTAGTCAATAAAACCAAGGTACACGCTTCTTCGACTTTGATGTTGTTGCTTTTTAAAAGTTGGTAAAACTCGGGGTTTTCTGTTCCTGGATTGAAGAGCACTCTTTTGGGTTTGGTTTCGATGATGTAATTGTAATAATCGCGTTGACGCGTCGGATTTAAATACAACGTTACGGTATCAATATTTTTTAGCGGAATATTTTTGGTTCGGATTTTTATTCCGGCTACTTCTCCTTGATTTTGTCCAATTGCAAGGACAGAATGACCTTTTTCAACTAGCATTGTTATGGCTTTGAAAGCATATCGCTCCGGTTTTGTAGTAGCTCCAAGAACAACTGTTTTTTTATTTTTCATTTGGTAAAAGTACGTATTTTGATTGTTTTTACTACCGAATTTAACTTTACGTTGTTTTTAATTTTAACTTTGTTTACTTCAATCAAGGTAATTTTGTAAAAAAACTATGGAAGTATTTATCTTTTTATTAGCGGCTTTATTTTCGGTTTTAAATCCGATTGGAACTGTTCCGATTTTTGTTGGATTAACGCAAGGTTACACCAAACAAGAGCGTTCTAGAGTGTCACTTTGGACAGCCATAAATGTGTTTATCATTTTGATTATTTCGTTTTTCATCGGACAATACGTTTTGAAATTTTTCGGAATTACGATTCCGGCGCTACGAATTGCTGGTGGAATTATTATCGCCAGTTCTGGGTTTTCATTATTAAACGGTCGTTTCAATAAAAATAAAGGAATCAATAAAAAGGTGGAAGAAGAAATCCAAAGTCGAAACGACATTGCACTAACACCTTTAGCGATGCCGATGCTAGCTGGACCAGGTTCGATTTCGCTCTTGATTGCGTATTATCAGGAACACAACACAACTGTAGATATCTTTTTTTCGTGTTTAGCAATTTTGGTTGTGGCG
>JAYVFV010000202.1:0-29186 GCA_043772885.1 Flavobacteriales bacterium | reverse complement strand
AACCTATTCGCTTTTGATTGATACGTATGTAAAAGACGAAGCGGAAAAAGCACAGCTTTTCAACGCGTTGGAAGTGTTTCCAGCGATTAAGAAAAAAGCCGATTGGGCTTTGAAATGGATTTCTTCCGACTCGTTTGCCGAGCGATTAATTGCCTTTGCAGCAGTAGAAGGAATATTTTTCTCTGGTGCTTTTTGTTCTATTTATTGGTTGAAAAAACGTGGTTTGATGCCAGGTTTGACTTTCTCTAACGAATTAATTTCTCGTGACGAAGGCGTTCACTGCGATTTCGCCGTGCATTTACACAACCATCATTTGGTGAATAAAGTGCCAAAAGTTAGGATTAGAGAAATTATTGTCGACGCTTTAAACATCGAAAGAGAGTTTATCACCGAATCACTTCCTGTAAGTTTAATCGGAATGAACGCTATTTTAATGACGCAATATTTAGAGTTTGTTGCCGACAGGTTGTTGGTAGAATTGGGTTGCGACAGAGAATACAATTCATCAAATCCATTCGATTTTATGGACATGATATCACTTCAGGGGAAAACCAATTTCTTTGAAAAACGTGTTGCCGAATACCAAAAAGCGGGTGTAATGAACACCGACAGCGAAGCACAAAAAATTAGTTTCGACGCCGATTTTTAATCTTATATAAAGCCCTTTCAGGGTTTAAAACCCTGAAAGGGTTACCATCAAAAACAAGTTACAAATAACCCCGAAAGTAGCGAAGGGATTTTCTATTTTCTAAAACCTGTACACGTATGTATGTAGTAAAAAGAGACGGACACAAAGAGCCGGTAAGTTTTGACAAAATCACAGATAGAATTAAAAAACTATGCTATGGTTTAAATGATTTAGTAGATGCTGTAAAAGTGGCAATGCGCGTAATTGAAGGATTGTATGACGGTGTAACCACATCCGAACTCGACAACCTTGCAGCCGAAACCGCAGCATCAATGACCATAGCACACCCCGATTATGCACAATTAGCAGCCCGAATTGCTGTTTCCAACCTACACAAAAACACCAACAAATCGTTCTCGGAAACCATGAAAGAAATGTACTTTTATGTAAATCCAAGAACCAACCAAAAAGCACCTTTACTTTCAGAAGAAGTGCACAATGTTATTCAGGAAAATGCCGAGTTTTTAAATTCACACATCATATACAATCGCGATTTTAACTACGATTACTTCGGATTCAAAACTTTAGAACGTTCGTATTTGCTAAAAATCAACGGTAAAATCGTAGAGCGTCCACAGCACATGTTAATGCGTGTGTCGGTCGGAATTCACTTAAACGATTTGGAATCGGTAATCGAAACCTACGACTTAATGTCAAAGAAATTCTTTACCCATGCTACACCAACGCTTTTTAACGCGGGAACGCCAAAACCACAAATGTCATCGTGTTTCCTTTTAACGATGAAAGACGACAGCATCGACGGTATTTACGATACCCTAAAGCAAACTGCTAAAATCTCGCAATCGGCAGGTGGAATCGGATTGTCAATTCACAATGTCCGTGCAACAGGTTCGTACATTCGTGGCACTAACGGTACATCAAACGGAATTGTTCCGATGCTACGTGTGTTTAACGACACCGCCCGTTATGTAGATCAAGGTGGTGGAAAACGAAAAGGTAGTTTCGCTATTTATTTAGAAACATGGCATGCCGATATCTTCGAATTTTTGGATTTGAAAAAGAATACCGGAAAAGAAGAAATGCGTGCAAGAGATTTATTCTTTGCGATGTGGACTTCCGATTTATTCATGAAACGTGTGGAACAAGATATTCATTGGACATTGATGTGTCCGAACGAATGCCCAGGTTTATGCGATGTTTATGGCGACGAATTTGAAGCACTTTATATTTCGTATGAAGAAGCGGGAAAAGGCAGAAAAACTGTAAAAGCACGTGAACTTTGGGAGAAAATCCTCGAATCGCAAATCGAAACCGGAACGCCTTATATGTTGTATAAAGATGCAGCGAACCGAAAGTCGAACCAAAAGAATTTGGGAACCATTCGCTCGTCAAACTTGTGTACCGAAATTATGGAATATACGGCTGAAGATGAAGTTGCCGTTTGTAATTTAGCATCGATTTCACTTCCAATGTTTATTGAAAATGGCGCTTTCAATCACGATTTGTTATTCAATGTGACCAAACGCGTTACTCGAAATTTAAATAAAGTAATCGACCGAAATTACTATCCAGTACCGGAAGCCGAAAATTCTAACATGCGTCACCGTCCAGTTGGATTAGGAGTGCAGGGTTTAGCTGATGCGTTCATTTTGATGCGTTTGCCGTTCACCAGTGAAGAAGCAAAAAAAGTAAATCAGGATATTTTCGAAACACTTTATTTTGCTGCTGTAACCGCTTCTATGGAAATGGCAAAAGAAGAAGGGCCGTATTCGTCTTTCGAAGGTTCACCAATTTCACAAGGAGAATTCCAACACAACCTTTGGAACATCAAAGACGAAGAACTTTCAGGACGTTGGGATTGGGCAAGTTTGCGTAAACAAGTAATGAAAAACGGCGTGCGAAACTCGTTATTAGTGGCTCCAATGCCAACGGCTTCTACGTCGCAGATTTTAGGAAACAACGAAGCCTTCGAACCCTATACTTCAAATATTTATACACGTCGGGTTTTATCAGGAGAGTTCATTGTAGTAAACAAACATTTACTTGAAGACTTGGTAAAACGTGGCCTTTGGACCGAAGATTTGAAACAAGAATTGATGCGAAATAATGGCTCGGTTCAAGCGTTGGATATTCCAGAAGATTTGAAAGAACTCTACAAAACCGTTTGGGAAATGTCGATGAAAGACATTATCGACATGTCGCGTCACAGGGGTTATTTTATCGACCAATCGCAATCGCTCAACTTGTTCATGCAAGATGCCAATTATTCAAAACTAACATCGATGCATTTCTACGCGTGGAAAAGCGGTTTAAAAACCGGAATGTATTACCTGCGTACCAAAGCTGCGGTTGATGCGATTAAGTTTACATTAAACAACGATAAAAAAGCAGAACCAACAGCGCAATTACCAGAAGCAGTCGGAGTAGAAGTACAAACGACTAATGAAACCAGTGAAATGACCGCCGAAGATTTCAAAGCAATGATCGATTTGGCACGAAATGCGGGTCCGGATGATTGCGAAATGTGCGGATCGTAAAAAGAGATAAGAAAATAGAATAAAGAGAATAGAAAAACAGCTGTCGAGAGATGGCTTTTTTTTAATAAAAAGCAACCTTAATGAATAAAAGGTATCTTTAAAGAAAAACATGAGAAACTTTATTTTAATTTTAGTTTTATTAGCCCAATTTTTATCCTATTCACAATCTGGAGTTCAACAATCTCCATGTGTTTCTGATGTGGTATTGAAAAATTTAACAGACAATTATCCAGAAATAAAAGAAAGGTTAACCTTCTTTGAAAAAAGCATAATTGAAAACCGAAATAATAGTAGCAATAAATCTTCCAATACGATTCCTGCACCGGGCTCCATAACCATTCCAGTTGTAGTTTATATCGTCCATGACGGAACAGCTTTAACTGATATTTCTGATGCTCAGGTAACGAGTCAACTTACAGCTTTAAATAACTATTTTTTAAATACGGGAATAAAATTTTGCTTGGCTACTAAAGCAAATACCACAACACTAATACCTACAGTAAATACGTCAGAAATTCAAACAACGGCAGGTATAATTCATATAAATAATCCAATTATTTCTAACCATAGTTCTACGTCACCTAATAATTTAGTAGCTACTGCCAGCCCATTGATTGCTAAAGACAGGTATTTAAGAATATGGGTAGTAAAAACTATTGATGGCCCAAGTTCAGGAATATTAGGATACTCAATGTTTCCGAATACTTCGCCAGTTTTTGATGGAATTGTAATGCGTTACGATGTTTTTGGGAATACCAATCCGAATATGTTGCTTAATTATAATTTAGGAAAAGTTTTAGTCCACGAAGTAGGACATTATTTAGGATTGTACCATACTTTTGAAGGAGGATGTTCAACTAATTTGAATGATTGTATGTTGGATGGTGATCGTGTTTGCGATACGCCTACTGTTGCTGCTCCAAATTTTAATTGTGTTAACGGAACAAACTCTTGTTTAGAAACACCAATCCTTCAAGATGATTTATCCAATTATATGGATTATGGAAATAATAATTGTCAAAATCATTTTACCAATGGACAAATAGAACGAATGCTTACGGTCTTAAATTTTAGTAGAAATACATTGTATAGTACAGAAAATGTTATTTATACAGGGACTTGTGGTTTTAATGATTTACTTTCAGCAACTATAACCGCCAGTGATTATTCGCCTTGTGCAAGTGCTACCATAGCAACGACTTTTACAGCACCATCAGCGGCAATATATCAATGGAATTTTGGAGATTCATTCGCTACAGTTTTAAATCCAAATACTTCCAATACACAATTAGCTTCCCATATATTTACATCTTCACTGAATTCGCCATACACAGTAATTTTGACAGTAACCAATAGTAATGGAGATTCCAAAACTTCTTCCCAATTAATTTATGTTACTAATTGTACACCGATATATAATTCTAATTCATACTGGTATGTGGATAATAGTAACGGATTGGATTTTAGATCTGGAAGACCTGTCTTTGACCCCACTTTTCCAAATGATCACTTCGCCAATACATCTTGTAACTCACAATGTGATGCTAATGGGAATCTGCTTTTCTATACAAACAAAAAGAAAGTATGGGATAAACAACACAATCAGATAAACACAGTAGATTTAATGTTGACTACTGCTGGTAGTGGCAGCAATCAAGTGTTGATTGTCCCAAAACCGCCACTAACTGGCAATACAATTTCTGAGTATTATATTTTCACAAAACAAAGGGTATCATCACCGTCAGTTTCGGATTCGGGTTTCCGATATAGCATTGTAAATGTTACAGGAACAACCGCAACAATGGGGGTAATAGGTCAGCCTATAACTTTGTCATCAACTTATGGTTTCGACACCAATACAACTGATGGAGCATTATTGGGAGTATGGGGTTTGTCTGCAGTAAAAAAATGCAATGGTAATGATTATTGGATTCTTGGCTTATTACGAAAAAACAACATGCCTTATTTGGTTGTATTTTCTTTGACAAATTCTGGTTTGACCTACAATAGCGAAAGAGCAATTAATACTACTGGTTCCTTTGAGCTTGATTGGGAAATTAAAATAGCACCCAACGGGAACAAGGTTTTTTTATGGCATAGATATAACTCTGTTTATCCCTCTTATATTTTTGATTTCAATAAAGCACAGGGCATTGTAGACGGTCTATATACATCAATAGCATTGCCTCAATCTCCAACTACATATGGGACAATTTCAGGTTGTTCCTTTAGCCTCGATTCTAATTTATTGTATGTTGGTAATTTTTATGATAAAAAAATATTTCAGTTTAATATAAACACTATTGGCATCAATAATTCAAGAAAAGAAATTGCCTCAACAACAGTTGGGCCTCAGGATATGCAAATAGGCCCAGATGATAAATTGTATGTTGCTATGGCCAACAGCACAAATAATTATCAAAAATTATCTGTAATTCATAATCCGAATGTCGTAGCAACTACCCAAAACCCCAATGCTTGTAATTTTTCCATAAACGGACCTAAAGCAAATAGTTTTACTTATCGAGTAGGATTTGAGTTACCTAATATTATTCTTGCCAAACAAGAAACCGCGTATTTTAATGCTAACACGCCAAGTGTGATTTGTAAATACATAACCGTCTGCAACACCTATAAATTTTTCCCAAATATTTGCGGTACTTCTTTTATTTGGACATTTACTAACACTACTATTGGAACTAGTTTTACAACAAGTGTAACGAATCCTACCTATAATTTTTCTCAAAACGGGACGTATGTTGTAACTCTTAAAGATGTCAATAATATTCTTATTGGTACCTCATTACCAATAGTAATAACAACATCGCCAACACCATTAATAAATGGGAGTAGTACAGCTTGTATGACTCAAGTTAATGCCAATGTTACCAATAATTCTACGGCATTGGTTACGAACGAATCTGTTGTTTGGTCGATAACTGGCGGCGCAGGAAGTATTACAGGGTTAAATAATCAGCCAAGTGTAAATATCAGCTGGACAAGTTTGCCAGGAACAATAACGCTGACCAAAATTAATTCTTCAGGATGCTCAAGCATCTCAACAAGAACAATTACGGCTTTCTGTCCTGACTTAAATAGCGATACATTTTCTAATGATAGTATCAAAATACTGCCTAACCCTTCGCAAGGATTATTTACAATTATTAGTAATAAAGTCATAGGCAAAGTGAATATCCAAGTAATTGATATGCAAGGAAGAATTGTGCTAGAGGAAACAGATTCAAATTTTATTAATGAAAAAACAATTGATTTATCGAGTTATCAATCAGGCATTTATATCATTAAAATGGAAGGGTCCGAATTTTTGTATTCTCAAAAAATAATAAAAAATTAATTAACGGATTCTCAAAATTATGCAAATAAACGTTCATTGAAAGAGTGCTATTTTGTTTTTTGAATTATATTTGAAATCAAACCTAAAACCATGTCAAAAGAAAAAGGCGTTTACACCGGAAAAATAGAACAAGACGAGCACGGAAATTTTTTCTGTGGTGCCTATTTATTGGATTACCAAATGGCTTCCAAATTTAAAATTGGCGATGAAGTCAACCTCAAAACGGTCATCGAAAACCCAAGTGATAAAAGTTATAATTTGTATCCGAAGAAATCGAAGAATTTCTTTTTGGCGAATGAGAAGAAGTAGCCAAAAGCCAAGAGGCAATAGCTAAGATATTTTTACTTTTGCCTAATCCTAATCCTAATGCCTAATCCTAATGCCTAATCCTGATGCCTAAAACATAAACAATGAAGTGGGAACAACTCTTATCACTAAAACGACAAGGCGATACCAGCAAGCGCTTGCGCATTGAACAAGACGATACGCGATTGGGTTTTGAAGTCGATTACGACCGCATTATATTCTCATCGGCGTTTCGCAGTTTGCAAGATAAAACGCAAGTCATTCCACTTTCAAAAACCGATTTCGTTCACACACGATTGACACACAGTTTGGAAGTTTCGGTGGTGGGACGTTCTTTAGGCAGATTGGTCGGAAAAAAAATCATCGAGAAATATCCGTATTTAAAAGAAATCCATGGTTATCAAGCCAACGATTTTGGAGCCATCGTCGCAGCAGCAGCATTAGCACACGATATTGGAAATCCGCCTTACGGACACTCGGGAGAAAAAGCGATAGGCGAATATTTTTCTATCGGTAAAGGACAAAAATACAAGGAGTTCCTATCTGATAAAGAATGGCAAGATTTAATCGATTTTGAAGGCAATGCCAACGGATTTTCGGTATTAACAAGTTCGCGCCCCGGAATTGAAGGAAGCAACCGTTTAACGTATGCGGTTTTGGGAGCCTTTATGAAATATCCAAAAGAAAGTCTTCCTAAAAAACCAACTAAGAATATTGCCGATAAAAAATACGGCTTCTTTCAAACCGACAAATTTTTTTTCAAAGAAGTCGCCGAAGAATTGGGATTAATTCCAAATAAAACAGGAAATGATATCGGGTTTGAACGCCATCCATTAGCGTATTTAGTAGAAGCTGCCGATGATATTTGTTACACGATTATCGATTTTGAAGACGGCATCAATTTAGGATTGGTCTCCGAAGATTATGCGTTGGAATATTTAATTAAATTAGTGAAAGATACTATCGATACGGCCAAATACAAAACGCTAACAACCAAAGAAGATCGCATTAGTTATTTGCGCGCTTTAGCTATTGGAAATCTAATAAATGATGCCGTTCGTATCTTTATTGAAAACGAAGAAGTTATTTTAAAAGGAAATTTCCCGTACGCTTTAACCGACAAAAGTAAATACAAAGCACAAATTGATGATATCATTAAATTGAGTGTCAAAAACATTTATCAAAGTCGGGAAGTCATCGAAAAAGAGTTGTCGGGTTATCAAATAATCAATAATTTATTGGACAAATTTATTACGGCGTATAATAACAATTATGATGGGAAAGCTACCAATTACGACAGTTTATTGTTGAAAATTTTGCCTGAAAAACACCATCTTCAAAAAGAAACACTCTATGAAAGATTGCTACATATATGCCATTTCATCTCGCTCTTAACCGATGGAAAAGCCGTTTTATACCACCAGATTCTTTCTTCAACCAATAGTTAATATATTCAAAAGGAGTTAGTACCGCTGCAAAACATAGAGTAATTTTATAGTAATAAAAAAATATTGCTATGAAAAAAATTACTCCACTAGTGTTTTGTCTGTTTACACTTTTCGGTTTTTCTCAAACCGCTTTAGACAAAATTAAAAATTATGTAAATGACAATCTTACATAAATTGGTGTCCAACGCCAAGATATCGCCGACTTAGTGATTGTCAATGAGTTTAGTTCTGAATCGACTGGAATCAATAACTATAACGTTAAACAACGTTATTCAGGAATAGAAATTTATAACTCCGATTCTAATTTTTGGATAAAGAATGGACAAGTCATAAATGGTGGGAAAGAATTCATCAGTAACATCAGTCAAAAAATAAATGCTACAAATCCTACGGTAAGTGTTGTGAACGGAGCTGTCGGTGCCATTAAACAACTCAACGAAAATTCATTTCCAATTCAAATTTTGGAAGCTGTCGGCAACGAATTCAAACTTAGCAATGGCATAATGACAGAGGATCCAATCAGGGCAAGGCTCGTTTACTTTCTGACCGATGCCAACCAACTAAGATTAGCTTGGTCCTACGAATTTTATTCACAAGACACCAAGCATTTATGGAGTCTTAAGGTGGATGCAATCAATGGGACTATTATAGATAAAAAAGATTTAATACTGTCGTGTAATTTTATTCCGAATCACCGTGAGTATGAACGCATGGCTATCCACGAAAAATCTTTTTCCGACATATTCTACAAACATTCCAATCCATCTGCTGCAAACCCAGGCATAACGAAATACAGGGTAATTCCTCTCAATTATGAAAGTCCAAACCACTCACCAAGAGTATTAGTGATCAACCCCGAATTTGTAGCTAATGCTTCTCCAAAAGGGTGGCACGATGCTAATAGTTTGACAGGAACTACAGCGAGTTTAAGATATGATATTACAAGAGGGAATAATGTATGGGCGAGAAATGATTTTGCTGGAAACAATTCTACTACTCCACCCAACGGAACTAGTCCAGAAGGAGGAACTTGGCCCAATTTAACTTTCGATTTCCCATACGCAGGAACAAGTGATTTGCCTTCCAATTACATTGATGCCTCTACAACCAACTTATTTTATATGAATAATATCATGCATGATGTGTGGTATCAGTATGGATTTAACGAGGCAAATAAAATTTTTCAGACTAACAACTATGCACGTGGCGGTGCTCAGAACGATCCGGTAATTGCTGAATCGCAAGATGGATCTTTATCGGCAAATCCAAATGTAAATAACGCCAATTTTTCTACTCCCGCTGACGGGAATTCGCCACGAATGCAAATGTTTTTATGGAATTACGGACCAATTTTTTTTGAATGCAATTCGCCTTTCGAAATTGCCGGAGGGATAGAGGCAAGAGATAACTCCTTCCTCCCGGGACATATTGAAATTCCACAGTTTCCTGCCGGATTTACCACAGATTTGGTTTTATTTCAGGATAGCGTTGGAGATAGCAGTGATGCTTGCGAACCGCCAACAAATGCGACCGCCATGAATGGCAAAATTGTAATAATCCGTAGAGGAACTTGCACTTTTGCATTCAGGTTAAAGCCGCCCAAGATGCTGGTGCCGTCGCAGCCGTTATCGTAAACAATGTTACTGGTACAGTTGGTATGACAGGTGCGGATGCTAGTATTACTATACCGGCAATTAGTGTAACGCAAGAGGTTGGAGAAGGATTAATGGCCCAAATGCAAATACAGACAGTAAATACAACGCTACAGCGATTAACAGCGTTTTCATACACCGATGGAGATTTTGATAATGGAATTATTGCACATGAATACGGACATGGCATCTCAACAAGATTATCCGGAAACTGCTTGAACAGCTCTGAACAACCAGGTGAAGGCTGGTCGGATTGGTTTTGGTTAATCATGCAGATTAAGTCGGGCGATACTAGAAATGATGATGTAGGAATTGGAACTTTTGTTTTAAATCAACCTTCTTCGGGCCGAGGCATCCGACGGTACATATATTCAACCAATATGACCATTAACCCCCATACTTTTGGAGACACCAATACAATGTTTTATACTGATGCTTCAGGAAATCAAGTGATAAACGTTCATGCAGTTGGTTCTGTTTGGGCAGTAATGCTCTGGGATTTAGCATGGAATTACATTGATAAATACAGTTACAGTCCAAATCTTTACACAGGAAACGGCGGTAACAATAAAGTAATGCGCTTGGTTCTGGATGCCATCAAGCTTGATGGTTGCAATCCTTCATTTGTTTCGGCGCGGAATGCTATTTTATCAGCCGATTTAGCAACTACCGGAGGCGCTGATTATTGCATGATTAGGAAAACATTTGCCAGACGAGGTTTAGGTGTGGGCGCTTCGTCAGGAACCAATACGGGTATTGCCGGAATTCAGGATCAGATTCCAAGCTTTGTAGAACCTATACCTGGAACAACACCAGCAACAGGTTCGGCCTGTTCGTTAGGAGTTAACTATTTTGAAAACGAAGATTTGTTGCGAATATACCCTAATCCGACCAATGGATTCCTTACCATCAGAATCAATAACTATGTAGGAAAATTAAATTATCAGATAATTGATATCAATGGAAGGATTATTAGTGAGTTCAAAAACCAGGATTTTAATGTGGAGCAGGAATTGGATTTAAACCACCTGCAGTGGAGAATTTATGTAATAAAAATTATCGGAGACAATTTAAATTATACTCAAAAAATTATTAAGAACTAATTGTCTTTTAATGTTACTAAGCGGCTAAATAACTAGCCGCTTTTTTTATGGGTTCAAATTAAAAAAATGAGCTATTTTGAAAAAAGGTTTGCAAACGAGCGACACTGATGCCGAACCACGGCACAACAAACAGAAGCTATCGGTGTAGAAGTGCAAACGCTAATTTTACCCAAAAAACACCATCTTTAAAAGAAACACTTTATTAAAGAGTACTACATATATGGATTTTATATCGCTCTTAACCGATGGGAAAGCCGTTTTATAGTATCAAATTGTTTCGTCAAACCACAGTTAATATATTTAGTCAGAGCTAGTTTTGTTTCAAAAAATGAATTATGTTTGCTGAACGAAAAATAATAATTTTATGAAAAAAGTTACTTTAATTTTGTTTTATCTTTCCACCCTTTTGGGATTTTCACAAACCCCATTGGATAAAATTAAAACCTATACGAATGAAAATCTGTCTAAAATTGGCGTTCAACATCAAGACATTGCCGATTTAGTTATTGTCAATGAATTCAGTTCAGAATCAACGGGAATTAATAATTACCATGTTAAGCAACGTTATGCCGGAATAGAAATCTACAACTCCGATTCTAATTTTTGGATTAAAAATGATGTTGTGATTAATGGCGGACAAGATTTCATTCCCAATATTAGTCAAAAAATAACTACAAATACGCCAATCGTAAGTGTAGTAAACGGATTCTTAAGTGCTTTAAATCAAGTTAATGAAGCGCCATTTGTCACTCAAATTTTAGAATCAAATACCAATGAATATAAATTGAGTAATGGCATATTAGCGGATGATCCGATTAGAGTAAAATTGGTTTACTTTTTAACCAATACGTCGACTTTAAAATTAGCTTGGGATTACGAATTTTATTCTCAAGACACCAAACATTTATGGAACCTTAAAGTAGATGCTTTAGATGGGAAAATTTTAGATCAACAAGATTTGGTATTGTCGTGTAATTTTGGTGCTAAGCATTATGATCAGTGCTCCAATTTAGAAAAAGAAAACGTATTTACGAAAAACTTTTTTAAAGGAAACAGTACTTCATTAGCATTAAATCCAGGGACAACACAATATAGAGTAGTGCCGTGGAATTATGAAAGTCCGAATCACTCAGCTAGGCAATTAATTGTAAATCCAGAATATGTTGCGAATGCTTCACCAAAAGGATGGCATGATACGAATAATTTAACGGGTACAACTACAACCTCACAATATAATATAACAAGAGGAAACAATGTATGGGCAAAAAACGATTTTGCAGGGACAAATTCAGTTGTATTTCCTAACGGAACTAGTCCTACTGCCATAGGAACTTTTCCGAATTTTGCGTTTGACTTTCCCTACGGAGGAACAGCAGAGGTTGCTTCAGGTTACGTAAATGCAGCCACTACTAACTTGTTTTACATGAATAATGTCATGCATGATTTATGGTATCAATATGGCTTTAATGAAGTAAATAAAAATTTCCAAACCAATAATTATAGCCGAGGTGGCGCTCAAGGAGATGCTGTAAACGCAGATTCTCAAGATGGTTCTCAAGCTGCCAATCCAAATTTAAATAACGCCAATTTTTCAACTCCAACAGATGGAGGAGCACCTAGAATGCAAATGTATTTATGGAATGTTGGACCGCCATTTTTTATTGTTAATTCACCTGCTGATATTGCTGGAGTAAGAGAAGGAAGGGATAATTCTTTTAATCCCGGTCATATCGATATTCCGCAAAGCCCCGATTTATTAAATGCCGATTTAGTTTTGTATTCCAACGGCATTGGTACAAGCGCAGATGCTTGTGCTGCAGCAACAAATGCCGCTGCTTTATTTGGAAAAATTGCTGTTATTAGAAGAGGTTCTTGTACTTTTATTTCAAAAGTTTTAGCAGCACAAGAAGCCGGAGCCGTAGGAGTAATTATCGTAAATAATGTTTCAGGACAAATAGGAATGGCTGGTGCTGATGCTGCTGTTGCAATTCCTGCAATTAGTGTAACACAAGAAGTAGGAGAAGCGATAATTACAAAAATGCAAACGCAAACGGTCAATGTTACTTTACAAAAGACATCTACATTCGTTAATTCAGATGGAGATTTTGATAACGGAATCATTGCGCATGAATACGGACATGGTATTTCAAGCAGATTATCTGGGAATTGTTTAAACAGTTCTGAACAACAAGGCGAAGGTTGGTCCGACTGGTTTTGGTTAATCATGCAGATAAAACCAGGAGATACAAGAAATGACGCACGAGGAATTGGAACATTTGCCAATAATGAAGCAACTACAGGTGATGGTATTAGAGAATATAAATATTCTACAGATTTTGCGGTTAATCCTCACACTTTTGGTAGTACAAATACGATGTTTTTAGGAACTACAGTTGCTGTGCATTCAGTAGGTTCTGTATGGGGGGTAATGTTGTGGGATTTAGCGTGGAATTATATCGATAAATACGGTTACGATCCAAATATTTATACCGGAACAGGTGGGAATAATAAAGTAATGCGCTTAGTGTTAGATGCTATAAAACTTGATGGTTGCAGTCCTTCATTTGTAACTGCCCGAGACGCCATTTTAGCAGCCGATTTAGCAACAACAGGAGGTGCCAATTATTGTATGATTTGGCAGACATTCGCAAGAAGAGGTTTGGGAGTAGGTGCTTCATCTGGAACAAACACTGGCGTTGCTGGTATTCAGGATCAAACAGAAAGTTTTGTTGAACCAACTCCAGGAGCCACTCCTGCAACAGGTTCCGCTTGTACATTAAGTGTCGATTATTTTGAAGACAATGATTTGTTGCGAATTTACCCTAATCCAACAAATGGTTTCCTTACTATCAGAATTAATAACTATGTTGGAAAAGTAAATTTCCAAGTGATTGATATTAATGGTAGAATAGTGATCGAATTTAAAAATCAAGATTTTAATGTTGAAAAAGCGTTAGATTTAAACAACCTTCAATCGGGAGTTTATGTGATAAAGATTGTTGGCGATAATTTAAATTATACAGAAAAGATTATTAAGAACTAATTGCCATTTATAAAATAAAAAAGCGACTAAAATTCTAGTCGCTTTTTTTTATGGAATTTAAATTTTTTAGTATTTTGAAAAAAGTGTTTGCAATCGTTCTACACTAATTCCACAAATTTCTTGAAGTTCTTCAACAGTACCTTGTTCAATAAAATAATCAGGAACTCCTAGAGTTTTAATCGGATTAGTATATTTGTTTTGTGCGGCAAATTCAATAATCCCACTTCCAAAACCACCTTTAATTACACCGTCTTCAATGGTAATTATCGTTTCAAAATCTGTAAAAATTTCATGTAAAATTTTTTCGTCTAACGGTTTTACAAATCCAAAATCGTAATGAGCAATCGTATTATTGTCGATTTTATCCAAAGCTAAAGTCACATTATTTCCTATAAATCCTGTTGATAAAACCGCAACTTTGGTTCCTGATTTTAATAAATGTGCTTTTCGAATTTCTATTTTTTGAAAAGGTTTTTGCCAGTTAACAGTAGTTCCTCTTCCTCTCGGATACCGAATCGCAATCGGATGATTCAATCCTAATGAAGCAGTATATAATATATTTCGCAAATCAATTTCGTCTTTCGGAGCATAAACAATCATATTCGGAATGCATCGCAAATACGCCAAATCAAAAACACCATGATGTGTCGCACCATCTTCGCCAACCAATCCTGCTCTATCCAAACAAAAAATAACGGGCAAATTCTGCAAAGCCACATCATGAATAACTTGGTCGTAAGCACGTTGTAAAAAAGTAGAATAGATATTGCAAAAAACCACCATTCCTTGTGTTGCCATGCCAGCCGATAATGTTACGGCATGTTGTTCGGCAATTCCCACATCAAAAGCCCTATCCGGAAAAGCATCCATCATGAATTTCAAGGAACTTCCCGAAGGCATTGCTGGCGTAATTCCTATAATTTTTGGATTAGCTGTCGCCAATTCTACTAATGTTAAACCAAAAACATCTTGAAATTTTGGGGGTAAATTGGCTGTTGTTTTGGAATGAATTTCTCCAGTAGTTTTATCAAACTTTCCAGGAGCGTGGTATTTCACCTGATCCTCTTCTGCTTGTTGTAATCCTTTGCCTTTTGTGGTAATGACATGAAGGAATTTCGGACCTTTAACTTCTTTTAATCTGTTTAATGCTGCAATTAAAGCAACAATGTCGTGACCATCTATTGGTCCGGTATAATCAAAATTCAACGACTTAATCATGTTGTTTTGCTTTGGATTTTTTCCTTCCTTAACCGAAGTCAAATAGTTTTTCAAAGCACCAACACTTGGATCAATTCCGATAGCATTATCATTTAAAATTACTAATAAATTAGCATCGGTAACGCCGGCATGATTCAAACCTTCAAATGCCATTCCGCTTGCAATAGAGGCATCGCCAATAACGGCAATATGATGTTTGTTTTCGCCTTTCAATTGAGAAGCAATCGCCATTCCCAACGCTGCCGATATCGAAGTTGATGAATGTCCAACGCCAAACGTATCAAAAACACTTTCACTTCGTTTAGGAAAACCAGAAATGCCACCAAGTTGTCTATTGGTGTTGAACTTTGCTTTTCTTTCCGTCAGAATTTTATGTCCATACGCCTGATGTCCTACATCCCAAACCAATAAATCGTAAGGTGTATTAAAAACATAATGCAAAGCGATGGTCAATTCTACAACGCCGAGACTTGCACCAAGATGACCTTCTTTTACTGAAACAATATCTATAATAAAATCGCGCAACTCTTTTGCCAATTGAGGTAATTGAGAGATTTCCAATTTTCGCAAATCGTCGGGATTGTTGATATGTTGAAGTAAATTTCCTATCATAAGGCAAATGTACGATTTGAAATTGTATTTTTACATTTCGATAATCGCGAAAGAAATAAAAAAGAATTTACGCATCAGTGGCAACCCTATGGAAAACATTTTCACCGACGACTACTTCATGAAAAAGGCATTACAAGAAGCTGAAATAGCTTTTAAGAAAGGCGAAATTCCTGTTGGAGCTATAATTGTTATCGATAATAAAGTCATAGCCCGAAGTCATAATTTGACCGAATTGCTCAACGATGTCACTGCTCACGCCGAAATGCAATCAATCACTGCAGCCGCTAATTTTCTTGGCGGAAAATACTTAAAAGACTGTACGTTATACGTGACTATAGAACCCTGTCAAATGTGTGCTGGCGCTTTGTATTGGAGTCAGATTTCTAAAATCGTTTTTGGCGCTCGAGATGAACAACGTGGTTTTATGACTTTAGGAACACAATTGCATCCAAAAACACTAGTAACTCATGGTGTTCTCGCGGATGAGTGCGCAAAATTAATGACTGATTTTTTTGCTGCCCGAAGAAAGTAATTGTTATGAATAGTTTATGTTTACAACAATAATTTGTCAGTTTAATTGTTTAATAGATAAGAGTAATTTTTTATTTATATAAAAATGAAAGACAACAAAATGCTATCATCTATTGTTATAGGAATGGCAATAATCATTACTGCTTTTATTTTAGGAAAAGCATTTAAAAACAGAAATGAAAATCTCGATTCCATTTCGGTAATTGGTTTGGGAACAAAAGATTTCGTTTCGGATGAAATCCTTTGGTCGGGTAGTTTTACAACGAATAGCACTGATATAAAAGAGGCGTACAACAAAATCATTTCCGATCAAAAAATAGTCACCAATTTTTTTGTCGGAAAAGGATTTAAGACGAACGAGTTTACTTTTGGAGCCGTAAATTTTCAAAAGAAATTCAAAGAAATCCGAAAGGAAAATGCAGAAAATACCTATCAAACACAATACGAACAAGTTTTTGTAGGTTACGAAGCAACGCAAACCATCTCCTTTTCTGCTAAGAAAAATCCAGATATGATGAAACGAATTGAAGCCGTTTCTAGTAAAACATCCGAATTGATTAACTCCGGAATTGAACTTTCCTCCAATTCTATTCAATACACCTATTCTGATTTGCCAAGCTTGAAACAAAGTTTGATAGAAAAAGCGACCAAAGATGCCAGTGAACGCGCCAATAAAATTGTAAATACCGCTAATGGATCCATTGGAAAATTAAAAACCGCAAGTATGGGCGTTTTTCAAATTACGGGTCAAGGCTCGGTAGAAAATGATAGTTATGGTGGCATAAACGACACGTTTAGTAAAAATAAAACTGCGAGAATTACGGTACGTTTGGAATATGAATTGGAGTAGTTTTAACGTTTTGAGAATAAAAAAAAAGCACCTAACTATAGGTGCTTTTATATTTTAGTGCAAAGTAATTACTTATTCATGTGTGTCATTTCATATACAAAAGTATCCAAATCTACGTTCATCATTATCAATGAAAATGATTTGTCCACAATGTAACTCACGTTGCCCGGAGTAAATCCTAATGCCAAACAAAATTTGGTAAGAATGTCTTTTTGTTTTTGTCCAAGTACATGATCAGCATAGACCATTCGCGACAAATCGTACAAACGCTCTAGTCGGTGAATGTGCAAAGCAGGGGCGTTGACAGGATATTTCAGTGGATTTTCAAGAATCTCTTCGTATTCGGATGGAGATATTTCTAAACGTACAGCCAGCTTATCTAAAAAAGCTTTTTCTTCCTTACTCATAGCACCATCGGCGATGGCAACACGAACAATGGCTGAAAAATGCCCTTTATTTCTACTCTTAAATTCGCTATCAAACAAATCGGAAAATGACATAATTATATGGGTTTTATTTTGCAAATATAATTCTATTTCTCTAAAAAAGGAAAATGTTTTTCATCGATTTTATGATATTATTTTTATCCGAATTCAAAAATAATTGTAAGTTTACCAATACAAAAAGTATTAAAACACACTTGTCATGTCTGATTTTTGGATTTTCTTTAAAGTTGGTCTTTATCACGTTTTGGATATAAATGGTTACGATCACATCTTATTTCTGATTGCTTTAACGGTTCCGTATGTCGCAAAAGATTGGAAACGCATTCTGATATTAGTTTCGTTGTTTACGCTCGGACATACGTTAGCGTTATTTCTTTCCGTTTTTAATGTCGTGACTGTAAAATCGAGTTGGATTGAATTGTTGATTCCGATTACCATTTTAATTGCCGCATTTTACAATCTTTTTACTGCCGGAAAAGGATCCAAACAAAACGGCATTACCTTTATTGGTGCCGTAACGGTGTTCTTCGGAATCATACACGGTTTGGGATTTTCGAACTATTTTAAAGCACTACTTCCCGGAAAAGCAACCGATAAATTGGCGCCACTTTTAGAGTTTGCTCTTGGTATAGAAGCAGCTCAAGTCGTAATTGTTATTCTCGTGCTTTTACTTTCGTTTGTGATGCTCACTTTATTACGTTTCAACAAACGCGATTTTACCCTTATCATGTCGGCCTTCGTAATCGGAGTAGTGGTACCGTTAATTATCGACAATCCCATTTGGAAAAAATAAAGTTGATTGGAAGCGAATCAGTAGTTATATTTGCTATCGTAATTCCTGCTGTTCGTCATGCGCGGCATTTCCTTCCATCAGGGCTATAAAGCAAACCATTTTTGTGAAAATAGAATTCCATAAGAAGCACTCTTCAATGAAGTTATATGTTTTATTTGGTTCAAAAAAATACAATGAAAGAAAAAAAACAACATAAATACGATACAGCGTATCTGCGAATCGCCGCCGAATGGAGCAAACTTTCCTATTGCAAACGCAAACAAGTCGGAGCCATCATCGTAAGAGACCGAATGATTATTTCTGACGGCTACAACGGAACGCCATCGGGTTTTGAAAACTGCTGTGAAGACCAAGAAGGTTTAACACAATGGTATGTGTTGCACGCCGAAGCCAATGCCATTTTGAAAGTTGCGCGCTCTACGCAATCGTGTGAAAATGCTACTTTATACATCACACTTTCACCATGTAAAGAATGCAGTAAACTCATTCACCAATCGGGAATTCATCGCGTCGTTTACCAAAATGGCTATCATGACACATCCGGAATAGATTTCTTGCTAAAAGCTGGCGTTGCTGTGAGCCAAATAGAAGAGTTAGAATAAATATCAGCATGATTTTTGTCATTTCGACCAACGGGAGAAATCACATAATCTAAATCACTTGATGTGATTTACTTCGTCTGTTCGCTATCGCTCGAGTCTCCTTCGTCGAAATGACAAAATTGTCTAAAATAAAAAGTAAAAATGTGCGTTTTATAAATGTAATTCCGTAGAAGTTTACTTCAATGAACTTATAGACCTTACAGGATTCAGAAAAAATAAAATGAAAATCAATAAAATCTATTTACCGTTACTCTTTTTTTCTTGCGTTGCCATTGGTGTCGTAATTGGTGGATTGATTAATTATCCTGCCGAAAATCCTTCCTTTGCAAAGAACAATTACAAAGTTAAACTCAACTGTCTTTTAGATTTTATTGATAACGAATACGTTGATGATGTAAAAACCGATTCGATTGTCGATTTGACAGTGACTTCTATTTTATCCAAACTCGATCCGCATTCGGTGTATTTGGCCCGAAACGAACAAAAAAATGAAGTCGAAATTATGCGTGGTGATTTTGTCGGAATTGGCGTCAATTTTTACATGTACAACGACTCGGTTGCAGTTATTAAACCAATCGAAAACGGTCCTGCTGCTAAAGCTGGAATCCTTCCTGGCGACCGAATTTTATACGCTGATAATTTTAAACTTTTCGGAAAGAAAATCTCCAACGACACTTTATATACGAAACTAAGAGGAGAAGAAGGAACAAAAGTCACACTTACGATTTATAGAAAATCAATAAACAAAAAAATAAAAATCGATTTGCTCCGTGAAGTGGTTCCAATAAAAAGCATCGATACTTATGTGATGCTCAATAAAAGTGTTGGCTACATTAAAATCAATCGTTTTGCCGAAACTACTGCAAAGGAATTTCATTCGGCTCTTTTACATTTGAAACGAAAAGGAGTCCAAGAATTGGTTATCGATTTACGGGAAAACGGTGGCGGTTTTCTCGAAAAAGCAGTTGAAGTTGCCGACGAATTATTAAAAGACAAAGAGCTGATCGTTTTTACCAAAAATAAAAAAGGGAATATCGACAAAACCTATGCAACAAAAGGAGGTCAATTTGAAATGGGAAAAGTTTATATTTTAATTGATGAAAATTCGGCATCTGCCAGTGAAATTTTAGCAGGCGCTGTTCAAGATAACGATAGAGGAATGGTGGTTGGCAGACGTTCTTTCGGTAAAGGATTAGTGCAACGTGAAATGGATTTTGATGACGGTTCAGCGGTTCGTTTAACGATTGCGCGATATTATACACCCAGCGGTCGTTCAATTCAAAAGCCCTATAAAAAAGGCGAAGGTTCTAAATATTACAATGAATTTGAAACCCGATTCGAAAGCGGTGAACTCTACGCAAAAGACAAAATCAAAATCGCCGATTCTCTAAAATTTAAAACTAAAAACGGACGTATCGTTTATGGCGGCGGTGGCATTGTTCCCGATGTGTTTATTCCACTTGAAGTCAAGCACGGCGAAGAAAGTTTAGATTATATCTTGAAATCCGGAATCGTGGGACACTTCGTTTTTGAACAATTAGACAAAGATAGAATGGACTTCAAAGGACTCACTTTAGAAGCATTAACAGTTATAGTAGCAACTAACAATTCGTATGTTAAAAGCTTTAAAGCGTATTTGTCTGCGGCGGGTTTAGAAATCAATTTGGATAGAAACAAAGCTATTGTTAATCGCTACATTGCAGCCGAATTCGCCCGACAACTTTTCGGCGAAGGTTACTATTATCAAATTGTATTGAAAGAAGATAAGATGTTAAAAGCGATTTTAAAATAAATGCTTTTTAATAGAATCGTGACTCTGACTCGAAATGCCATTATTCCACAACGTTAAAATATCAGTGGCAACGGCAGCGCCACTTCCGGCAGCAATTGCTAACTGACTTCTCCAACCCGCAAGCGTTCCAACAACATAAATGCCATCAGCTACTTTATGATCTTCATTTTTAAGTTGGATGCGTTGTTTTTCGACAACGGCTTTTTTGTGAGGTACAACATAATCCATCAAACCTTCAATCGCAAACGTATTCAAATAGCCAATGGCAACAACAATGCTTTTGGTTGGATACGAATTTTTATTGGTAATTACGGTAAAATTCGGGAATTCCCCTTCGACTTTAAGTACTTTTTCATTTGCTATTTGAACAACATGTGGATATAAATTTTGCAATTGTTGTAAACTTTCCACTAATAAATTGGAACCTAATTTCCCTTGCGGGATTCCGTAAGCATTATTAAACAAAGCTTCTTGCAATGACGATGTTTTTTGATGGGCGATAATTCCGATTTTTTTATCTTGAACAAAAGATTTGTTTTTTGCAGAACCCAATACCAATGCACACGAAACTCCAGAAACGCCTCCGCCAATAATTAATACATCAAACATTAACGATTAATTTTTAAGTTTCTCTTCAATTTTTTTAGACATCTTGAAGATAAGAAGAATGAACACAGCACAGAAAGAAGCTGCAATCCCAATTAGTGCAACCATGCTATTTCCTTCAAAAGGTTTATCAAAATCCAATAAAGTAATATTGAAAATAATAAGTGCAATGGCAACAAAAATTAATAGATTAGTAAAATTTTTCATTAGATAGAATTAAAGCACAAAAGTAACAATTTTCAATTTATACAAATAAATCTTTAACATTAGTTGTAAATAATTTAACGGCAATCGCTAAAAGGATGACACCAAAAACTTTCCGGATAATGTTTATGCCATTTTTACTCAGCATTTTTTCGATTTTTGAGGATGATTTTAAAACGCCATACACCAAAATAATATTTAATAAAATGGCGATTATAATATTTACAGAATAAAACTCGGCACGAAGCGAAAGCAATGTGGTCATGGTTCCGGCACCAGCAACTAAAGGAAACGCAATAGGAACAATCGATGCCGAAGTCGCTTCTTCATCACGATACAATCGAATTCCTAAAATCATTTCAAGTGCTAAAAAGAACAAAACAAAAGAACCGGCAACGGCAAAAGAATTGACGTCGATTCCGATAAGTTTTAATATTTCTTCTCCTACAAAAAGAAAGGCAATCATGATTCCGGCAGAAACCAAAGCGGCTTTACCCGATTGGATGTGTCCAAATTTAGTACGTAAATCAATAATCACAGGAATACTTCCGATGATATCAATCACTGCAAATAATACCATTGTGGCAGTTGCTATTTCTCTCCAATTGATTTCCATATCCTAAATTTTTTACAAAAATAAGACATTAGCATATAATACTATTCAAAAGCTAATTTTTCATTTGTATTTTTGCGCCAGAATAAAATCCTAAATCAATACATGTTTCAACTCGGAAAAACAATAGTTTCAGAAGATATACTTCAAAAAGATTTTGTCTGCAATCTTTCGGCTTGCCATGGTGCGTGTTGTGTAGATGGCGATGCGGGAGCTCCGTTAAGTGAAGAAGAAACTAAAATTTTAGAAGCAATTTATCCCAAAGTAAAACCGTTTCTCCGTAAAGAAGGAATTGAAGTTATTGAAAAATTAGGTACTTGGGTTGTCGGAACCGATCAAGATTTAGAAACACCACTAATCGAAAATAAAGATTGTGCGTACGTAATTTTTGATGGGAAAACAGCACTATGCGGAATAGAACAAGCGTACAATCAAGGAATAATAAATTGGAAAAAACCAGTTTCGTGTCATTTGTATCCGATTCGAGTTAAAGATTTCACCGAATTTGCAGCTGTCAATTACGACCGTTGGGACATTTGCGATCCCGCATGTTCTTTAGGAGCTGAGTTGGAAGTTCCGGTTTATAAGTTTGTAAAAGAAGCATTGATTCGAAGATTTGGTGAAGATTGGTATATGGAGTTGGAAAAAGTTGCTGAGGATTTGAAGAATGGAAAATAAAAAAACCGCTTAGAAAATCTAAACGGTTTGTGGAGAATACCGGATTCGAACCGGTCACCCCTTGCCTGCCAGGCAAGTACTCTAGCCAAATGAGCTAATCCCCCAATCGGCAACAAATATACAGTTTAGTTTTAAATTTACTAAATTTGCTAAATAAATTTCTACAATGAGTAAAATCAGAATTACCAAACAATTCAGTTTTGAAACCGGTCATGCACTTTATGGTTACGACGGAAAGTGTAAAAATGTTCACGGACACAGTTATAAACTTTCGGTTACCGTTATTGGAACTCCGATTTCGGAGACCAATAATGTGAAATTCGGAATGGTAATCGATTTTTCCGATTTAAAGAAAATTGTTCGTGAAGAAATTGTCGATGTGTTCGATCACGCTACTGTTTTTAATCAAAATACACCACACGTTGAATTGGCTCAAGAACTCAAAAATCGCGGGCATCATGTTATTTTAGTCGATTACCAGCCAACGAGTGAAAATATGGTCATCGATTTTTCCAATAAAATAAAAGCGCGATTACCAAAAGGAATTATACTCCATTCGCTCAAACTTCAAGAAACGGAAAGTTCCTTTGCCGAATGGTATGCTTCCGATAATTTGTAATTTACTACATTTACCAAATGCAGTTAGCCAAAAACAAAAAAATATATTTTGCTTCCGATCAACATTTGGGAGCTCCAACGCCTGAAGCCAGTTTTCCGCGGGAACAAAAGTTTGTCGCTTGGCTCGATGAGGTAAAAGGAGATGCCGAAGCTATTTTTTTATTAGGGGATTTATTCGATTTTTGGTTCGAATATAAAATGGTTGTTCCGAAAGGATTTGTTAGGGTTTTGGGAAAATTAGCTGAAATTCGCGATAGCGGCATTCCGATTTATTTCTTTGTTGGGAATCACGATTTGTGGATGAATGATTATTTTGAAAAAGAATTGAACATTCCGGTTTATCATGATAATCAAGAATATACTTTCGGCAACAAAACATTTTTAATTGGTCATGGTGACGGAAAAGGTCCGGGAGATAATGGCTACAAACGAATGAAGAAAGTCTTTACCAATTCGTTTTCCAAATGGATTTTTCGTTGGCTGCATCCCGATATCGGAGTGCGATTAGCACAACATTTATCGGTCAAAAACAAACTCATTTCTGGAGATTCCGATGTAAAATTTCTTGGTGAAGAAAAAGAATGGTTGGTACAGTATTCCAAAAGAAAGCTAGAAACGAAACATTACAATTATCTAGTTTTCGGGCATCGTCATTTACCGATGAAAATTACTGTAGGCGATAACTCCGAATACATCAACCTTGGCGATTGGATTTCGTATTTTACGTATGGCGTTTTTGATGGGCAAACGTTTGATTTGAAAGAGTATAAGTAGTTTTTTGTCATTCTGTAAAGGTTACTTATTTCGGTAACAGATTTACTAATTCAATTGGTTTTTTCCCATCAATCACTTGATGTGATTTCTCCCGATGGTCGAAATGAAAATAGTAAGCAAAAGAAAACCGCCTCAATTAAGAAGCGGTTTAGTTAGAATATATAGTGTAACGGTATTTTATTTTTTCAACAAATCTCTAATTTGAGTCAGTAATTCTTCTTGCGACGGACCTGCTGGAGGTGCATCTGGAGCTGGTTTTTTCGATTTGTTATACGCTTTTACAACCATAAACATCACAAATCCAACGATAACTAAATTAACCAAAGTGTTAATCCAAGCACCATAACGAATGGCGTTTTCTGGTGTTGTAACAACTCCCGCAGCATCTTTTACTTCTGCAGACAACACGTATTTCATAGAAGCAAAATCAACGCCTCCCGACAATTGCCCTACGATTGGCATTACGATGTCATTCACAAATCCGGTTACAACGGCGCCAACGGCACCAGCCATAATTACAGCGACTGCAAACTCAACAACGTTGCCTGTCATGATAAAATTCTTAAATTCTTTTAACATAATAAATAAGATTAGTTAGTATTTGATTTAATTGGTATCGTAAATGTATTTGTTTTTCTAACACAAAAAACTTCCGATTTGTAAATTTAAACTTACTCTCTAAAGAAAATTCGCTTTACACGCTGAGAAATACTTGTCAAAACTTCATACGGTATGGTTCCTAAAAGTTTTGCTATTTGATTTACTGTTGGTTCTTTCCCAAAAAGAATAACTTCATTTCCTTCTTTGCAATCAATTGCCGAAATATTGACCATCAGCATATCCATACAAACACTTCCAACTATTGGTGCTTTTTTATTTTTTATGGTAACGTAGCCAACGCCATTTCCTAAATGCCGCGAAATTCCATCAGCATATCCAATCGGAATAGTAGCAATTTTGGTTTCCTTTTCGGCGATGAATCGTCTGCCATAACCAACGCTTTCTCCTTTTTGGATGATTCTGATTTGTGAAATTATCGATTTTAATGTGCCAACGGTTTCCAATTGTCTTTGCTCTTCTTCGTCATTAGAAATGCCATACAAACCTATTCCTAAACGCACCATATCAAATTGCGCTTGCGGGAAATTGGATATTCCGGAAGTATTTAATATATGTAGAATCGGATTTATTTTTAACGCTGAAACCATAATTGTAGCCAATTCTTCAAACAACGCAATCTGTGAAAGCGCAAATTCTTGATGTTCCAAATCATCACTTGTTGCCATGTGCGACAAAATACTTTTTACTTCAACGGTTTGATTTTCTTTGAGTTTGGAAATCAATTCGGGCAAATCGTTTTCTTGAAAACCCAATCGGTGCATTCCAGTATCGAATTTAATATGGATAGGAAAATGATGCAGTCGTTTTTGCTCGGCAATTTTCAAGAACGCATTTAGTCCTTTTAACGAATAGATTTCGGGTTCTAATTGGTGTTGGATAATCGCTGAAAAACTTGTCGATTCTGGATTCAACACCATAATTGGTAAATCAATTCCGGCGTTTTTCAACGCAATTCCTTCATCGGCGAAAGCCACGCCAAGATAATCTACTTTGTGATGTGACAGCAATTTGGCAATTTCGAATCCGCCATTTCCATAGCCAAACGCTTTTACCATCACCATCATTTTGGTTTTGGAATCGAGTTTGGATTTATAAAAATTCAGATTGTGACTGATCGCGTTGAGATTAATTTCGAGAACGGTTTCGTGTGTTTTTTCTTCCAACAAAGAAACGATTTCTTCAAAATGAAAATGGCGCGCTCCTTTTACAAGTATGTTTTCATTTTCAAATGAAATTGTTTCGAAAGCAGCTATAAAATCTTTGGTAGTAGTAAAAGCAACGCAATTCGGAAACTTATTTTTATATTCTGAAATGGTCTTTCCAATGGCAATTACTCGATGTATTTTATTCGAAATGATCAACTGCGAAACTTTAGAATAGAGTTCTTCTGTAATCAATCCGCTTTGAAAAATATCCGATAAAATGAGTGTTTTCTTTTTGTGTTGCTTTTGATTTTCCAAAAAATCCAAAGCAATTTTAAGCGATTGAAAATCGGAACTGTAACTGTCATCAATAATCGTTGTCGTGTTAATTCCGTTTTTAACTTTCAAACGCATTTCAACAGGATATAACGATTGCATTCGCTCTTGAATGGTTTCCTGACTGTACTCAAAATACAGCATCACCATCAAACATTGAATGGCATTTTCGACGGATGCTTGGTCTTGAAAAGGAATTACTATACTTATCGAAAGTTCCTTAAACGTAATTTTAAGCTCTGTTGCTTCGGCGATTTCTTTTGCGATTACAAAAACATCGGCATTATTTCCCCCTTTGGGGGCATGGGGGCTTGAACTCCATGTAAATGTTTTGATTTTCGGATTCAAAAAAGCTTCAATCGTTTTATTTTTATTCAGAATTAAAACCGAAACGTCTGTAAAAAGTTTGAGCTTTTCTTTGATTTTCTGACCAGCATCTAAAAAACCTTCATCGTGAGCCGAACCAATATTAGATAAAACACCAATAGTTGGTTGGATAATTCGCTGTAAATTTTCCATTTCATTGATGGTCGAAATTCCAGCTTCAAAAATGCCGAGATTGTTTTTTTCGTTGATTCCTATAACTGATAACGGAACACCAATTTGAGAATTGTAACTTTTTGGACTTCGGATAATATTATAATCGGGACTCAAAAGAAAATTCAACCATTCTTTAATAATGGTTTTTCCGTTACTGCCTGTAATTCCAATTATGGGAAAATCAAACAAACTTCGATGGTACGCTGCCAGTCGTTGTAACGCGTCAATGGTATCTTTAACGACTAAAAAATTCGCATTCGCATCTAATTCTGACGGTAATTTTTCGACAACAAAATAACAAACACCCTGTTCAATTAATGACGGAATATAGTCGTGTCCATCGTGATTGATTCCGTCAATAGCAAAAAATAACGTTCCGCTTCCATTCTGTAACGAACGACTATCAATAGAAATATGATCGATAACGCCACTTATAGAATTACCTAAAAATTGTGCGTTAATTACCGGGATGATATTTCTGATGCTAAGTATCAAGATTTATTTTTTAAGGGCTGCCGACAAATTTTCGGCATCTTTTACTTCAAGATTTTCTCGCATAGCTTTATAATAAGCGGCACGACTTAGCGGTTCGTATTCTTCGGTTTCACCTAAAAGAACTAAACTATCGCCATCGGCTTTTCTAAAACTATAGTGTGCTAAATTTCCTGTTCGTGTGCAAACGGCGTGGACTTTAGTCACGTATTCGGCAGTTGCCATAAGTGCTGGCATAGGTCCAAACGGATTTCCTTTAAAATCCATGTCTAATCCTGCAACGATTACCCGAATTCCAGAATTGGCTAAATCGTTACAGATTTTTACAATTCCGTCATCAAAAAACTGCGCTTCATCAATACCAACCACATCGCAACCTTGTGCTAAAATGGCAATATTGGCTGCGGCGGGAACTGGCGTTGAACGAATCTCATTTTTATTGTGGGAAACTACCATATTCTCATCATAACGAGTGTCGATAGTAGGTTTAAAAATCTCTACTTTTTGCTTGGCAAATTGTGCTCTTTTTAGTCGTCGGATAAGCTCTTCTGTTTTACCCGAAAACATCGAACCACAGATTACTTCTATCCAGCCAAATTGTTCTTTATGATTTACTGTATTTTCGAGAAACATTTTGTATTTTTAGACCTTAAAAAAGGAATTGTTTTTATTACTTTGTGCAATAACAAAAATAGTATAAATTTAAGATAAGCTACTCACTATATTTTTAAAAGTTATGAAAAAAAGATTGGAAGCCGAATTAATAAGCATTGCTCACCGAGTTTTAAAGTTAAAAAGCAAATCGGAAGTAGATCAATTGTTCCTCGAAACCCAAAAATTATATGAAGCTTTATCCGTTTTGAAGTTTTATGGCGATCATATCGAGCAAGTAAAAGCTACTATTTCTGAAGAAGATTTGGAAGAAAAATTAGCAAAATCTCTTGAAAATAAATCGATCAAATCCGAACCTATTCAAAAAGAAAAAGCTGTTGGAATTTTGGAAGAAGCCAAGCAGATTGTTACTGCTGACGAGGAATCGGAAGTTATTGAAACGAAAGTGGTTGCTGTCGAAGTAGAGTCAGAAGAAAAAAAGGAAGAACCAATTATCGTTGGTGAAATTGCCATTGATGAGGAAGAGGAGATTGCAGAAGATGCAGGTTTTGATCCTATTTTTGAAATGGCTTCGGAAAAAATGGAAGAAGAAAGTAGTCCGGAACAAGCAAAACCACAACAAATATTATTTGAAGATTTTTTGGGTGAGAATTATAACGAAGTCGAATTTGTAAAACCTAATGACACTTCAAAACCTGCTGCAATTGACCCAAGTTATAGCGAACAGGGGAAGCAAATTACAGAAGAAGTTGCCGACACCATAGTGGAAGATAAAAAAGAAAAAGCGTCGATTTTAAATGACAAATTAGCAACCGGAATCAATATTGGTTTGAACGATCGCGTTGGTTTTGTGAAGTATTTGTTTGACAATAGTACCGAAGATTACAACAGAGTTTTATCACAATTAAATACGTTTGACACTTTTTCTGAAGCGAAAGAATTTATCGAAGAAATGGTAAAACCCGACTATAGTAATTGGATTGGACAAGAGGATTTTGCAGAACGATTTATGG
>JAYVFV010000201.1:0-9087 GCA_043772885.1 Flavobacteriales bacterium | reverse complement strand
GTTTTATTGTAGGATGTGTCAAACCAAGAGATTCGCCAAGTTTGGATAAATTTAATAACTGTCCTTGATTGTGGGCACACATGGTTAGCAAACGTTTTAATTGCAAGGCTGGAATATTAAATCCAAGTTGCGGAATATCCCGTTGTATATAAGTTCTAATGTAGTTTTCGAGCCAAATGGTGCAATTTTCATCACTTTCTGCTAAATAACTATTAGGAAAACCACCCCGAAACCAAAACTTTTGTAAAGTAAAACTTTCTAGATAATCCAATTCGTTAATCAAAAAAGGGGAAAGATGCAACATTCCGATTCTCCCTGCTAACGATTCCGATGTTTGTTGCAATAATTCTTGTGATGCAGAACCAAGCAGAATAAATTTTCCGTTAACTCTGTTCGTATCGATAACACTTCTCAATACTGAAAAAAGCTTAGGAACTAATTGAATTTCGTCTAAACAAATTATTTTATCTTTATTAGAAACAAAAAAAAGATCCGGATCGGAAAGCTTATTCAAATCGGATTCTTTTTGCATATCTAAATAAATTATGCCGTCAAAATTTCGCTCTAAACTTTTCACCAATGTTGACTTTCCACACTGCCTTGGTCCTAAAACAGCAATTGCAGGAAAAATTTTCAGGTACTTTTTTATTTGAGCTAATAAACTTCGCTCTATAAAATTACTCATATTGTAATTTTCATTTTGCAACAAAAGTACATTAAATAAGTTGCAAATAAGCACAATTTATCTCAAAAAATCAATTATATTCTAAATATAATAAAAAAAAGGATGAATTATTATACTATATGTTATTAAAAAACAGTTGTTTAAGCTAAAATATCTTCAAAATCGTGCAAATTGAATATTGTATTTTCAATTTGCACGATTTATTATTTTTCAAGATGCCTATTTACTATAAAATTGGCGTAATCCAAATCGTCTTGGGTGTCAATATCTAGAGTAGCAAAAATATGATGTACTATAAAAGGGAACCCGTTTTCGGTAATTATTGTATCGTTAAAAATAGCGGTTGCTTTGGTGATATAAAGCAATCCGTTTTCATAAAATAAAGATTCTAAATCTTGACTTCTTTGTCCGAATTTATAATTGAATGGCTTGAAATTATTATCTTGAATCTTTCCTAATTTGTGATGATTTTGAGAAACGGTAAACAAACTATCAGAAGCGGAAGTTGTAAATTTTTGAAAACAATCTTGCAATAAATTGGTTGGTCGCAATGGATTCGTTGGTTGCAACAAAACAACATTATCAACTTTATCGTTTATATTTTCTAGAACGTGTTTTAATGCTGAAACGGTTGGTTCGTTATCGCCAGATAAATTGGTTGGTCTATCTATGACGTTAACGCCATAACTTAAAGCTATTTTTTTAACTGTAGCATCATCTGTAGTCACGTAAATAGCATCAATTAGTTCCTTGTTTTTTTGAGCATAAAGAATACTATGCACCAATAAAGGAAGATTGTCCAAAAGAAGTATATTCTTATTGGATAAGCGTTTGGAACCGCCTCGCGCTGGAATAATGGCTATGGTTTTCATTTTATTTTATTTTTCGAGCTACAATTCCGTAACTCATTCCTTTAGCTTTTGGATTTCTAGATTCTACAAAAGCTTCTAATCTTCGCTTAATAAAATCTTTCACATTCGAATTTCTATCCAACTCATAGGAAACATCAATAATACTGTATTCTAAAATTTCAAATCCGCAATTTTCAAGAAAAAATTTCACAATGTGTTCCCACGGCGTAAAAAAATGATGTTCGATTAAATGCTTTTCTTGAAAGGAATACAATCTCCCTTTGAGAAAAAGACTCACTGAATTTTGACTGGAACTTGGATTGGGAGTTGATAGAATTAAAACGCCGCCCAATTCCATATGATTAGCAATATTTTGAATACTTAATAACGGATTGGCAAGATGTTCCAACACTTCTAAAAACAAAACCGTTCCTGCTTTTTTTGCTTCGATGGGACATGGATTATTTAAATCCCAAATAATGGATTTATCTATTTTTCGAACATAATCAAAAGGTTGCCACTCGGCTCCGAGCGATTCCACTTTATTTTGCATATGCCCATAGCCCGCACCTATATCACTAATAATGGTGTTTGGAGATGTTGGATAATATTTATCCAACATTTCGTTAGCGAAAAGCGCTCTGTCCTTATATATTAAACTATCGTTTTTCATTGGGTGTCCAAAATATTTGTGGATCTGGCAATTGTTTAAAAATGGAATATTCTTTTTTCGTTAACGTGTCACGGTATCGAATTAATCTGGGGGTATTGATTATTAGATCAAACATAACTTGAAAAAAAGCTATAGTTGCTATCCTGTTTCCTTTGAAAATTTTATTCTTTATATAAACCCAAATTGATGATAAAAAACTATAAACTGCTATTTTAAAAGGTAAAAATAAGAAAAATAAATACAATCCAGACCTTAAAGACATTCTTGCCCTTTTAAGGTTATCTGTATCTTTTCTTCTTGATTTTATATCTACTCTGTGCTGAACAAATAGTGCTGGATTATAGATTATTTTCCAATTATTTTTAAACAAATGATAACTGGCAAAATCTTCTTCTCCGTAGAAAAAAAACCATTCTGGATAATTGGGTATTGTTTTCCAAGCTTTCATTCGCCATACGTGACCACAACCCACATAGCTTTTCACTCTATAAGGTACTCCATCAGAATCGATAGTATTTGGTAATTGTTTTCCCCAAAATACGCGAAATCCAATTACACCACAATCTTTATTATTATAAAAAAAATCTGCTATTTCTAGTAAATAATTTTCAGACACGAAATGAGAATCGTCATCCAACGAAATGGCAAATTCTGATTTTGTTGAGTTGAGCATAAAATTTCTGCAATAAATATAACCTTTAGAAATTTCGTTATTATATAAAAGTATTGATGGAAATTTTTCTTTTATCATATCGGAAGTGCCATCCGATGAACCGTCGTCAAAAACTACAATTTCTAATTCATCCGTTTTATTTTTTATAATACTATTTAAAGTAAAAAAAAGCTCGTCTTTTCTGTTTTTAGTGGTTATTAAAATGGAAAAATTAGGTTTTATGTTCATCGCATTTTATATTGAATCAATTACATTTTTCAATTGTTTTGAAGAGCAATAATCCAACAAATCCTGACGATTTAATTGCAAACTCATCGGGTCTTTTTGCCACATTTTATATAGCTTTTCAATTAGTGAAGCAATCTTTTCCACTTCATCAACTTCAGACCAATATTCATACTCATTACCTAATAAACGTCTGGTTTCGCTATAATAGGGCGCTAATAATAAAAGCATTTTATTGGCTTCGACACAATGCGGAAATTTTCCTGGTAAAAAAGGACTAATTTCCGATTTTGATTCTAAGATTATATTGACAGAAACGTGTTGTTGCAATTTATAAATGATTTCAAAGGCTACATTTTCATTTTTAACTAGGAGTTGTGGAAGTGAATTTTTATAACCCTTCAACAAATCGGTATGAAAAATTGCTGGACCAATTAGTAAAAGATTCGAATCGACTTTAGCCGAAGGATTGTTTTCAAGAAAGAGTTTGTATCCTTCAATTAAACCAACTGGTGAACGCTGTTTCATTAAATTTCCTGCGTGCAATAGGTTGAATTTTGATTCGTCTAAGAAATCAGGCAATGTCGCATTTTTAATGTCTTGATTGGCATTTTGATGCGGAATAACGAGTCCGTTTTTTAAGAAATTAGGAAAATAACTTCCCATCCATTCTAACAATAACTGACTTGGAAACGAAGCATATTTTGCTTTTTCTGAAAGTGTCAAGAAAAATTTTTCTTTGATGGCATAGCCTGGTTCTACCCAATTGTAAGGTCTGGGATTGAAGTGAAACGGATACGGATCGTGAATGTTCGCTACCCATTTGGAATGGATTTTTGGAAACGAAAGTAACGCATAATGCGGACGAAAACTCGTTCCTTTGCTGACTGTAAAAACCAAATCGGGATGTAGCTGAATCACTTCTGGAATTATTCTTTTTATGGAATTGACATCATTAAAAAAGGAAAACGAGAATCCGAATAATCGTTCAAAAAAAGTATGTACTCTGATATTGAATTTTCGAGATAAAACTCTTTGTAATCGGCTGAGAAAAAAATTTGTGCTGAATTTAATTTCTTTTATTGGTCGGCAATCGATATCCTGTAATTCGTCAACTTTATATCGCGTATAGTGATATACTATAATCTCATAACCTATAGCTTTTAGATTTTTAATCAATGCCACGTTGCATTTGGTACAACTACTATCATTAGTGTCTATAGATTCAGCAATAAAAACTATTCGCTTAACAATCATTTTTTTGTTTTTATAATTTCAGCTTGTTTTGTATCCAATTGATGGTATTGATAAGGCCTTCGTCGAAATTGTAAGTGGGATTGTATCCTAATAATTCTTGCGATTTTTGGATGTTGGCACAACGGTCAGTCACATGATCCCAATTTCTTGGACTCGTAATTATAATCTCCGATTTAGAATTGGTAAACTGAATAATTTTTTGAGCCAATTCGATGATTTTCATCTTTTTACCAGTGCCTCCATTAAAAACTTCGGCTTGATAAAATGGTGAAGATGCCAGTTTGGATAACAATAAAACCGTATCTAAAACATACGTGAAATCGCGGGTTTCATTACCCGTTCCTGTTATGGTTATCGGTTCGTTGTACAATGCTTTTTTTATGAAATTCGGCACCACATTGCGGTAATCGCCTGGCATTTCTCCCGGTCCGAAACTATTAAAAATACGAGCACTGACTACTGGAATTTTATGAATTTCTGAATAATATTTGCAATACATTTCGCCCACATACTTGTTGATAGCGTAAGGTGTGTCGTATGGAGAAACGTTTAAATCTTCGGTCATGAATTCGCTGTTCCCGTAAATACAACTCGAACTGGCGAATATTATTTTTTTAAGTTCTGGATTGTTTCGCTGTGTTTCAAAAAGATTGACAACACCCACAATATTGGTATTGATATCGGAAAGCGGATGATCAACCGAATTTTGATTCGCAAAATGTGCCGCAAGATGAAAAATATAATTGGGTTTGTAGTGGGTGAAAAACGAATTTACTTTTTCTGAATTTCCAATATCGATATACGAAAAAGAAACATGGTTTGTAAAATTAGCATGTCCAGAGCTAAAGTTATCGAGAACATGAATATCGCAGGAATAGTTTTCTTGCAGGTATTGAATTAAGTTGAAGCCCAAAGCTCCAAAACCACCTGTAATTAATATTTTTGAATTGTTGAATGACATAAAGCAAATATATTATAAAAACGAGAATGTAAACGAATTTATAGTTTAAAATTAGAGTACAAATTAAAGCTATAGTTGTAATTAATTTTTAATGATAATTTTCGTCAGTTCGAGTGTCCCGATTTTTTATCGGGATGTATCGAGAACTAGGATATTATCATTAAAAAAGGTTCTCGATACATTTTTTATTCCGCTACTCTCCACAAAAAATACTCGAACTGACGTTTTCTACTACTACCTAGCAAGTTACAAATTGCGCAAAAATGCATCAAAAAATATCTTTTGAACATTGCTTTGTAAAAACAAGGTTTCAATTGCCAAACGGCAATTATTTTGATAGTATTGGTAATTGGATTGCAGTTTTAAAAAAGCGTTTAGCAAATCACTTTTGTCATTAGTGTCGACAATAATTCCGGTTTCAAATTGGGATAGTAAATCGCCAACGGTTCCGTCTTTTGGACCGTGGTACACAAACGGAATTCCGGCTCCGATATACGTAATGATTTTAGTTGGTAACGAAAGTTGGGCAAAGTGTATTCTTTTAGCATCCAAATCATCACAAGCATAACCAAAAGTGGTAGATTTCAACATTTCATTAAATTCGGTTTCATTTATTAAATTAGAAACAGTAACGTTATCATCTTCATACTTTTTAAGTTTTGGATCAAATAATAGTAGTTTGTAATTCTCCGTTTTGTTTAACTCGACACAAGCTTCCAGTAAAGGTTTTGGCCATGGCTCAGAAGCATTTCCATATCCTGCCATTAGAATGGTTTTGGTAATTGAAATTATATCGTTTTGAGGAAAATCGTCAGGAATACTTCTGGTAATTACAATCGAATCAACGTCATATAGTTTTTTATAAAGCGTTTGCATTCGTGTGGAAATAACATCAACACTATCGGCTTTTGAAAGTATATCTTTAAAATAAAGTGAAGCTCTCTTTTTTCTAGAATTGGTAATTTCAACTATAGGATCATCATGAACCGAAACGTGATACTTGACTTTCAGTTTCGCGCATAATTGATTTATCGTAAACAAATTATCATAAGAAGCTCCGGGAACAAACCAAACTTTATCGATGCTATTTTGTTCGATGAGTTTGTTGAAATTACTTGAAATGGCATACGATTCCATTTTTAGAATTGCATCTGAAATTCCGCGACCACGAAAAAAGTTAGTTTTAAAAGGCAACAAGGCAATACCATTGCAAGTTTGATTGACTTGTGTTTCTTTTAACTTAAACTTTGTCCAAAATAATTTGCAACTTTTGGGATAGTTGTTCGTGAGACTTCGTAAGATAACACCGCCACCCCAACCTTGAGTAGGCAAATAATTTGAAAAAATTAATATATTTTTCACTTATTTAATTTGCTTAGTTATGGGAAGTATCATTATATTAAATCTCCAGTTAATACTCTTGAATCATTGAATTTGGTAGTTTTTTCCATTTCAAAAATATTTTTTCAGTACCTTTTTTTGAAATAAGCCTTGCTAAAAATCTGTTTTTTATGAAATAACTAAATGCGCTAACTTTTTTTCTATTGCTAAAATTGAAGTTTGAAGTATTTATTGCACCAGTGTTTTCTGAAATGTTGTCCATCCATTCTTCATATGCATTACCCATATGATAGGCATAATTATCATGTGTTGTTAGACGCCAATATCCTTTTTCTAAAGACTTCCTATCGATATATTCCTCACCGATACCAGCCGCTTTTTTTCCTCCTATAAAAGTAACCATTTCTTCAAAAATGTCTTTTTTGTATGTAGCTACAAAATGACCCGAACCAACAAAACATTTTAAAGAATCGTATTCCAAACCTAATCCTACCTTTAAATAGTCTTGATTATAGCTTGTTCCCCAACCGATACTTTTGTAAAAGTGCATCAAAGCATCCGGATTTTTTACTGAGATAAATTTTAAGTTCTTATTCCATAAATTATCAAAAATAACATTCCCGCAGTTGGTTTTATACATCTTTATTTGCGGCACAATCCCTACAACTCCAGCTTGAGGAATTGTAGTAAAAATTTTATGCGTCTCCGATTGCCAATCGGGAAGAAAGATAACATCGGCATCCGTTATGGTTACTAGCTCAATATTATTCCCGTTTAGTCCTTTTAATACAGCATTTATTTTTCCAATACTGTCGGTATGAATCAACTCTTTAATTTTTTTCTCTAAAAAAAGTGTATTAAGATAAGCAACAACATTTTCGCAACAACCATTATTAACCACCGAAATGAACGTTGTATCAGAAACCGTATTAAACAAAGAGTTCAAACAAATTTTTAATATTTTGAGCGCATCTTTAAAATAGTCTTCTTCATTAGGTATATAAACTGGAACAATGATCTGATGATTGTATGCCGATTTTTCTAAATCAATATTTTTATTTGGGTTATCACCTATTCTCATAAAAATTAAATTTGATATGTAACTGAAAGCATTTTAAATATTAAAAAAATTATTTTCTTTCAACTTTTTATATAATACTTCTTTTGTAACCATAACATTTTCGCTAGAGAACTCACTAAAATTCACATTCGAATTATCATAAATATTTTTATAATGCATCATAAACAAATTCGATTTTTCATCCAAATAAGTTCTTGGAATTTCTTCTCTTGCAATCATAATTTCATGAATTTTTTCTGAAATTCTAGGTTCTCCAATTGTAAATTTAAGTCCAAGTTCTTCTTTATAGATTTCAAATAAATCTAAAATATTAAAACTAGGAATATTTGGAATAATATTAAATCCTGTAAATTGAAATGAATTATGGATGAGTTCTACTGCTTCATTTACATCAATCATAAAACGAGTCATTTCCTTTGAATACAGTTTTATCTCGTATTTGTTTTTAATTGAATCTAAAATTAATGGAATAATACTTCCCGTGGAGTTTAACACATTGCCATAAATAGCGGTGGTAAGATTTACATTTGATTGTTCGGCATTAACAATAAATGATTCTCCACCAATAAATTTCATGGCACCATAAAGTGTTGTTGCTGCTCTACTTTTATCGGATGATATAAAACAAGCCGCTTTAAAATCATTTTCTTCAGCAATATTTCGAGAATTAATAGCGCCATTAACAATCGTTCGTAAAGCCACTTCAACATTTTGATCCACCGCCTCTATTTGCTTCAAGGAGGCTGCAAAAATGCCATAATCATGATTTTTAGCCGCTTTATTCATCAATCTAAAATCGGACACATCACCAATTACACAATTAATTTTAGGAAATTGTTTTTTTAGGTAATAATGTTTGGCTTCATCTCTGCTATAAATTGTTATATCGGCTTTATCATAAAAACTTTTAATGATTTCTTTTCCAAGATAACCTGCTCCACCGGTAATAAATAATCTCACTTTTTATAATTTATAGTTACTATAACTGCAATAGGTTTGATACAAATCTAATTCAAATTTTGATTTTAACTCTGGAAATTTTTGTTTTGTCTTCGTTTCATGAAAATAGGTTAAAAGAGTATAAACTTCCTCGACAGAAATTTCTAAATACGGAATTTCATTTTCTATAAAACTTGTAATAATTGGTAGTACATCGTCAATGCTAGCTAATTTTACTATGTTTTTATTATAATTGACAGGCAATCCATTGTGTAAATTATAACAAAAAGTAGCAACAAACGATGTCTTATTGGGAACGGCATATTTACCGAAAATATTTGGTAGTTTATACGATACCAATTGCGTAGCAATAGTAGTACAATGTTGACTTAACATTTCTT
>JAYVFV010000200.1:0-3185 GCA_043772885.1 Flavobacteriales bacterium | reverse complement strand
TCCAAGTAAAATGATGAAGGAGATTGGCATGGCAAGATAAAATACAGCTCTGTTAAGAGTCTTAATTCCAAACGGCATAGTCACTTGTATGGCGTTATAAAATTGTTCGAGAATAAGTCCAAGCAAGATAAACAAGAAAGCACCAGTTACAATTATCCACCTGCCGTAAACTTTATTACGGAAAGTGCGTATAGTTAATCGTGCTACTTCGAATAAAACAATCAGCATCATAAAGAGAACAATACCAGATAAATCAATAGAATAAAAATAGGGTATGTAAAATGACAGACATGAAACAATTCCGATGGAAACATAAATAAAGGGAGTACGATTATTGAATCCGTCAAACATTGATCGCATAACAAATAGCAAGAGAACCAAAGAAGAGCTATAGGCAAATTCATTAAAGAAACCGATAAACGTAACTTGGTTTAAAGAGAGACCGAATTCACCTTTATAATTTATGTTTGTAAATGCAACTACGGTAATAAAAAATGTAAACAAACCCAACACCAGCCAACTTCTATCTTTATTTTTTTTCCGGATTTGAAAAGCTGTAATAAGCAGGATAATAAAATTTACACCAATAAACAACCCATAAAGTGAAATTTGGCTTGCCTCGGCTTGCCGAATTGATTCATCGGTATTTTGTGTGTGAAACGTTAGCCCAAAAGCTACTTCGCCAGGTAAAAGTGCACATCCTTTTCTATGTTTAAATTTCGGATTATGACTAAAACGAAAGGCGAGTAGTTGCGTATCTTTACTTTCTATTGCGGGCAACATAACCCAACGCCTTGGCGAATAAGTTGCATCTTTATAAGTCTGATTGTTTGACAAATCGGCAAATTGACCAAACGAGTAAATTAACTTTCCGTTGAGATAAACTTCCATAGTACCTTCCCAATGAATACTTAATAATAGGGGTTGACTTTTTAAATCATCATGCACATGAAATTTTATTCTGCCCCAATAAATTTTCTTATTTTCTAAAATATCATTATTGGCAAGGTCAACCTTCTGCCATTTACTATCATCATAATTTGGTTGCGTAAACTGAAAGTTATCTCCACAATAAAATTTAAAGGTGTTTTTATTTTCAAGACTTAGTCCTGGAACGGAGAATAGAATGTTCTCAACAAAGACGTTATCACTTTCTAAATCATTACGACTTATTGTTAAAACCTTTTCAGGTAAATATTTTCTTTGAATGTCTTGAGCAAAAATAGGATGTGTTACAATTAAGAAACTAAAAGTTAAGATAGCACTTCTCAATAAATTTGTCATTTTTTTTATTTTATTAATAAACCAAAAATTAAATTCTGATTTTATCGTTTTTAAAGAATGCATTATTAAACAGGTGATGAGATTAAAAATGCTTTACTTTCACCTTCTTTTGTTTTTACTTTTAATTTACCGTTATGCACTTTTACAATGTTGTAGTTTTGCAATAAATCTAATTCGTTTTATGATTTGTGGATTAACAGATAAAAATTTTAATATTATATAAAGAAACATAAATATTTTTTATTTATTAAATATTAATAAAAAAAACTATTTTTTATGTGTTGAATGCTGACTTAGAAAAAAAATTAAGTGAATTTTGTTGTGTATGCTTTCTGGATTTTGCTTTGAATATTCGGACAAAGCTCCGATTTGTGAAACGAGCGATAGCGAACTGGCAAAGCAATACTAAAAACGAAAAAACGCTCAAATGAATTTTTAGTTAAATTAGGAAGAAAGTATTTATTGGATTTTGCTGCTCACAAGTTGGTTAATGAGACGTTTTTGTTAAACTGGATTTTACTTCGTAACATCCAGACAAAGCTCCGCTTTGAGAATACTAAAAACGAAAAAAAACACTCAAGCGAGCTTGGTGTTTTTTTCTTATTTTAGTATTCATTCGTGACCTCGACTGGATTCAAACCAGTAACCTCTTGAGCCGTAATCAAGTGCGCTATTCAGTTGCGCCACGAGGCCTTTTTTGTGGGTGCAAATATAAGTATATTTGTGTAACTTGCAAACCATAATTACTTTAATATAAAAAAATGCCGCTTAAAAAATACATTCGTGATATTCAAGATTTTCCAAAACCGGGAATTGGATTCAAAGACATTACGCCGTTACTCATTAACCCAAAAGCAAGAAAAGAAACATTAGAAGTTTTACTTTCTTCTTTGAAAGATAAAAAAATCGACAAGGTGATTGGAGTAGAGAGTCGTGGGTTTTTCTTCGGGATTTTATTAGCAGAAGAATTAAACGCCGGATTTATTCCTGTGCGAAAACCCAAAAAATTACCTTATAAAACAATTGCTGCTTCTTACGATTTAGAATACGGAACCGATATTTTAGAAATCCATATTGACGCGATTCAAAAAGGAGATAAAGTACTCATTCATGATGATGTTTTAGCAACAGGAGGAACAGCAAAAGCCGTTTGTGAATTGGTCGAAAGATTGGAAGGAGAAATCGTGCAATGCAATTTCTTAATGGAATTAACCTTCCTAAATGGAAGAGAAAAATTAGGAACAAATCCTATTTTCGCAGCGATGACATATTAATCAAGCGCTCTGGTTGTAACATAATAACGATAAGCAATAATCGCCATTTGCCATTTTTTGGCTTTTGACAAATCTAATTGTTGTTTTGTAAAACTGGGCAAAATAAGTTTGTTGAGTTTGGCTACTACTTTGTACATACTTATTTCTTTGTTTTCCAATTGGTTGTTATATAGATAACTCCTTTTACTGTTTTTATTTTAATTAATGATTTTGGGTCGAGTAATTCTACATCTTCTTTTCGGTATTTTTCATTATCAATATAAATTTCAGCATCCTCATTAAATGATTCAATCTTACTAATTGTTTTCTCTAATATGGCATCTTTTGGCTTTTTTATCATTTCATGATTGTCATAAAAACCAATATCATCTTTTCCATTTGATGCAAGTTTGACTCTAAAAAAATAGGTCTAATTGCTATTTTTCTACTAACTTCAATTTGATCACTGCTTCCTTTATTGTTATTGTAAGTAATTTTTATAGCAATAATGTCTTTTTTTGCATTACGTTTGATATTTGAAAAGTGAATATCAATATTGTATTTATCTTTAAAATAAACGACGTCTTCTTTTAATTCTTCATCTGAAGTATCCTTAAAAAAAATATATCCATTACTTTCTTGAGGTAC
>JAYVFV010000199.1:0-3187 GCA_043772885.1 Flavobacteriales bacterium | reverse complement strand
TGTTTTCATTTAAAAACAAATTGACCGAACCATTTTTGTAAAAAGCAAAATGAAACAGTTTTTTTTTAATGCTGATTTTTAAGTTGTTCTTTAATATTTCTTTTTATAAAATTGTTGTCTATTAAAACGATTTACTGTTTGGTAAATAATTGAAATTCAAATCACATTTCTTTCTCTTAAATGCGCTACTTTTGCTTTTTCTAAAAAGGTTCTCCAATGAAATTATTATATTTTTATCTAAAAAAGCACAAATCTCTTTTGTTTTTTGCTTTGATAATGGCTGCCATAAACATTTGTTTTAGCCTTTCCGATTCTGTTATTACCGGTAAATTAATGCAGGATTGCGGTGTTGGTATTGCAAAGTATAAAGGCAACCAACTGGGTTTTATAAAATCAGTTGGCTTTTGGTTAAGTCTTTCTTTGAGTGCGGCAATGGTTTCTAGAATTACAAAAAACTTTCAGGATTATTTTACGAATATCGTAATCCAGCGAACTGGCGCCGAAATGTATACGGACGGAATTAAAAAATCGCTCGATTTGCCATTTGAAGAATTTGAAGACCAACGCAGTGGAGAAACTTTAAGTAAATTAACCAAAGTACGCATTGATTCTGAAAAGCTGATTACGCTTTCGATATCATTGATATTTCAGACCGTTATCGGATTTATTTTTGTAGTGGTTTATGTTTCCCGAATCGATTACAGAATTGCGCTTATCTTTTTAATTACCGCACCAATTATTGCTTTTATAAGTTCCTATTTAGGTAAAAAAATAAAAGTAGTTTCTAGAAAAATTGTCAATCAAACCAATGCTTTAGCGGGTTCAACCACAGAAAGTTTACGAAACATAGAGCTCGTAAAAAGTTTGGGTTTAACCTATCAAGAAGAAAAACGTTTGAACTTAAATACGTTTAAAATCCTGCAACTCGAATTACAAAAAATCCGTTTTATCCGTAGTTTAAGTTTTATACAAGGAACAACCGTTCATTTCTTAAGAACATGTGTTGTTTTTACGTTGTATTATTTCTTGTTTGGCGGAAAAATTATTGTGGGTGATTTATTGACAATGGTCTTTTTTACATTTTTTATTTTTGGGCCATTACAAGAATTGGGTTCGTTTATTATCGCGTTGAATGAAACCAAAGTTTCTATGGAGAATTTCAAAGATTTATTGAATGCTCCAAAAGAATTTCGTCCAAAAAACGCCAAACATATTGGTGCTATTGAAGCATTACAATTTTCAAATGTGAGCTTTAAACACAAAACTGCCAAATATTATGCTGTTGAAGACATTAATTTTAATATAAAACAAGGCGAAACCGTTGCCTTTGTTGGACCTTCTGGAGCTGGTAAAACAACGTTGGTAAAACTTTTAGTTGGATTATATCCACCAGCAAAAGGAACCGTAAAATACAACTCGATTGATTCATCAGAAATTGATTTGCTTGGTTTAAGAAAACAATTGGGCTTTGTAACGCAAGACGCACAGTTGTTTTCTGGAACGATTCGCGAAAATTTATTGTTTGTAAAACCATCAGCAACCGACGAAGAATTGCAAAATGTATTGCACAGAGCGAGTTGTGACAAATTATTGGAGCGTGCCGAAGACGGACTGAATTCAACCATTGGCGAAGGCGGAATCAAAGTTTCTGGTGGTGAAAAACAAAGATTATCCATTGCTCGTGCGATTTTGAGAAACCCAAATTTGTTGATATTTGACGAAGCAACTTCAGCTTTAGATTCGATTACCGAAGAAGAAATTAATGCCACAATTAGAAATATTTCAGATAAAAACAGAATTACAGTGCTAATCGCCCACAGATTGTCAACGGTAATGCACGCTGACAAAATTTTTGTGTTGGAACAAGGACGCATTATTGAGCAAGGCAAACATGAAACTTTATTGGAAGAAAAAGGATTGTACTATGCGATGTGGCGACAGCAAATTGGGGAAAGAAAGTAGTTCACTTTCTTTTAAACCTAAACTTTTTTACTGTCAAATTATCCATAATTTTTAGACTTAACCCTAAATATTTATGATGTAAATTATACTATTTTATTATTTTAACAACTGCAATTATTTGCTTTTTTTCTTTTTTGCCAGTTTTTCTGCCTGTTTTTCTTCTTTTTTTGCTTCCATTTCTTTTTTCATTTTTTCAACGTCAGCTTTTCTAGTTTCAATAGTATTATTTAACTTATCGATAACATGAGAAGAAGTTTCAATTTTTGATTTGTTTTTTTCGAGTTTTGAATCTAATTTATCAATCTTTTTCTGAATTTTTACCGCATCTTCAGTTCCTTGATTGTTACTTAACTCATTTTTTAAATTCGTTAAATTAGATTGTAATTCTTCGTTTTTAGTTTCCATTTTTACTTTTCTCTTTTCTTCCTTCCTTAAATAATCTTCCGCTGTTAGTTGACGGTTTTGCGTCTGCATTAACATCCTCATTTGCTCCTGCTGCATTCTCATTAGCTGCTGTTGCATCATCATTTGTTGATTTTGCTGCATCATTCGCTGTTGGCTTTGAAATTGCATATTATTGTTAAATCCCTGCGAAAACAAACATAAAGGAAACAATATAAGTGCTAATAATATAAGTGCGTTTTTCATATTTTTTAAATTGATTTATTTCGCTAAAATAGCTGCTTTTTCTAAAGCTTCGTTAATTCCGGCTACATTTTTTCCTTTTCCAGATGCAAAGAACGGTTGTCCGCCACCATTCCCATCAATATAATTGGATAATTCTTTAATTACATTTGCTGCGTTTAACGATTTTTCAGCAACCAATTCTTTGGAAATATAACAATGAATAGAAGGAACATTATCTTCGATGGAAGCTAAAACCACAAACGAATTAGGTTTTGAAGTTCCTAATGCTTGTGCCAAATCTTTAGTAGCACTCATCGATAAATCTACTTGTTTTGCTAAAAAGTAAACACCATTTATATCCTGAAATTGGGAAACTAAATTATTTTTTAATCCTTCGATTTTTTCTTTCAATAGTTGCTCAATTTGCTTTTTCAGTTTAGCATTATCTTCCTGCAAAGAAACCACTGCTTTTAGCGTGTCTTGAGGGTTTTTCAATGTTTCTTTTATAGCATCTAAATCGTTTTCTTGTTGCGTAAAATAATGCTTCACAGCGTCACCTGTAATGGCTTCTACACGCCGAATTCCGGCAGCTACTGCA
>JAYVFV010000198.1:0-9232 GCA_043772885.1 Flavobacteriales bacterium | reverse complement strand
ATTAAATCGATAAGCAAAATTTGAAAGATAACATTACCAAATGATTTTGCAGCTGAGGTTTTTAGCGACTTTTCTTCTTCGCCCTTATGGTCTACTTTTTCGTGTATTTCCTTGGTACTTTTATAAATCAGAAAGATGCCTCCTAAAAGTAAAATCAGTGCTTGTCCTGTAAAATGGGCACTAAACCAACCCCAATCAACACTAAATAATGGTTTTTTCATCGCTACCAAAAGCGTGATGCCAAACAGCAATCCGATACGCATGAACATAGCCAAAAACAACCCTATCTGTGTGGCTCTTTTTCGTTTTTCTGGCGGAAGTTTTCCGGTCACTATTGATATGAATATGATGTTATCAATACCTAAAACAATTTCCAAAAATGTTAAGGTTAGCAGCGCAATCCATGCATCGGGGTTCGATAATATCTCCATTTGTAAATTTAAGTTTGTTTATTAAACGGTTAATCTATTTTTGTTACAGTTCCGATTTGTTTTTTGGCTTCTCCCACAAAGGAATATTCAAAAGTATAGTTTTTTTCTTTGGTAGCGACAATTTTCATGCTGATGGCTTTTTTTTCCTGCATGTTCTTAGGATGCAATTTTTGAAGCACCAATTCGCAATCGTTGACCCAGCGGACTGTTGCTGTATCGATTTTTCCATTGAAGGTTTCGATTTGCAAATTTTCGGTTCGCACAAAACTCGACGTTTCTTTTTTGCCATTTATTTCCTGAACGAATTCGAATTTTCCGGTTTTAAAATCGGTGCAGTTGCGATCTTGTTGATAGCAAGAACCAAATGTTAGTGCGAGTAAAAGTAAGTGTATTTTTTTCATAGTTTCAGTTAGCCACGAATGCACGAATTAAATTTAAAATAATTCGTGCATTTGTGGCTATTTTAATTTTTTCAATTCGTCGTCGGTGAAATTCTTAATGCTTTTTTCTTTCGAAAACTTATCCGAATTGTAACTATTGGATTTGTTTTTCGGAATCGACAAACTCGTCCATTCGTCTTTTTTCAACATTTTGGCATAAAACACAATTTGTCCAATGTGATACGGATAATGCGCCAGTTGTCGGTTGATGGCTTCCACAACAGTATGACCTTCGTTACGAATATAAATAATAGTGTTGAGTTGGTCATCTGACAAAGCGTTTATCGCATTAAAAAAACAATCCCAACCGTTATTCCAAAGTTGCATTATTTCGTCTTTAGATGTCATCGTTGCGTTAAATTCGTCATCTCGGTTGCGCCATTCTTTTTCGCCATCGGAAATCATAAAATCGGTCCATCGCGAAAGCATGTTTCCCGATAAATGTTTTACAATAGTGGCAATCGAATTGGTGTCGTCATTCACAGCAACAAAAAGTTGCTCTGGTTCCAATTGCTCCATGGCTTTTTCGCCAAGGACTTTGTAATATAGAAATTGCTTTTTTACGCTTTCTAAATAGGGATTATTTTCCATCATTAAAAATTGAATCGGTCATTGTTTTTATTCCTTTAAAAGCTAAAAAAACAGCGGTAATGCAAATCGCACATCCAATCACTAAAACGACATAATGCCAATTGGTATGTTTGTTCATAAAAGCATTATACATGACCGACGGTCCGATGAACATTAAAGGCAAAGCGCCAAATAAATACTTGACACCTTTCGCTAAAAGTTCTTTGTTGGTCGCCATAATTAAAATTGAATTTGAATGCCATAGCCATTTTGATTGGCGATGATATTGAGTTCAAAATCGGAGTCGTTTACACCTAATTTTTTTACTGCGTCTTTATTGTATAAATCAATGCTTTCTTTTATTTTTTTATTCTTTCCAGATAAAAGCGGAATGGCGGCTAGTATTGCTACTACTCCAGAATACGTTGCCACCGATGGATATTTCACATCCGAAACCAAACCTATTACTAAATCGACTGTTACTGCAGCACCACCGACTGCTATTAATAATCCACCTGTAGCTTCTTTACTTTTAGCTGATTTAAAAAGAGATAATGCTTCTAAATTGGAAGCTAATAATTGCCTTGTTTCCCTTGAAGAAATTTGCTTCCCGTTGATATAGTATTTTCCTTTTATTAGATTTATTTCTTGAGAAAAAGAAGATGGCGATAAAAGAATGGTAAGTACTAAAATAAGTTTTTTCATATTTTTTTATTGTTATTGCTCCCAGTTATCTACTGCTTTACGAACACTTCCAAATTCATGTAACAATTCGGCTGCTTTTTCATAGGTAACAGGAATTTCTCCCATAATCATTTTCACGCCGCGATCAACGAGTTTGTCATTACTCAATTGCATATCGACCATTTTATTGCCTTTGACTTTTCCGAGTTGAATCATCGTTGCTGTAGAAATCATATTCAAAACTAATTTCTGTGCTGTTCCGGCTTTCATTCGGGAACTTCCAGTAACGAACTCAGGTCCGACTACAACAACAATTGGAAAGTTTGCTGTGAGAGCCAACGGACTTCCTTCATTGCATGTAATGCAAGCGGTAGTAATATTATTTTCGTTGCATTCTTGCAATCCGCCAATAACGTACGGTGTAGTTCCTGATGCGGCAATTCCGATAACGACATCATTTTTGGAGATATTTTGTTCTTGTAAATCGAGCCACGCTTGCGTTGTATTGTCTTCGGCATTTTCAACGGCACGGCGAATGGCTTTGTCACCACCGGCGATAATTCCGTTTACTAAATCAAAAGGAACTCCGAATGTAGGCGGACATTCAGAAGCGTCTACAATTCCCAATCGTCCTGAAGTACCAGCTCCGATATAAAAAAGGCGACCACCAAGTTTCATTTTTGCTACAATTTGAGCCACAACAACTTCAATTTGAGGTAATGCTTTTTCTACAGCAAACGGAACCGTTTTGTCTTCGTTGTTGATATTGGATAATAAATCCAACACCGACATTTGTTCTAAATGTTCGTATTTGGAGGATTGCTCGGTAGTTTTAGTGAAGTTCATTTAAAAAGAGTTGCTGAGTTCAAAGTTACAAAGTTTTTTGCTTTCTGCCTATAGCTTGCAGCTTATTGCTTTACAAAAAATATGCTAATGCAATTCCGAAAATAATCATCGATATTTTTGCAATATTGAACTTATGTCCTTCGCTACTTTCAAAAATTATGGTCGATGAAATGTGGAATAATATTCCGATGACAACCGCCGTAATTTCGGTGTAATAGTCATTTAATAACGGAAAACTATCCGCAACCAATGTTCCTAAAGGTGTCATTACAGCAAAACTCAGCATGAAGAAAAACAAGGATGTTTTATTTAATTCGGCGTTCAGGAAAAAGGTGGTTAATATAATGGCAATAGGTAAATGGTGAATGGCAATTCCGAGTGCCAATTCGTGATGATGACTGACCGGAAATCCTTCCAGCAATGCGTGTAAACACAAACTTAAAAACAACAGCCACGGCATTTTGGTTAATTTATCATGTCCGTGAACGTGACCGTGTTCGGCTCCTTTAGAGAAAAATTCTAAAATGATTTGAAATAAAATCCCAATCATAATGAAGATTCCGATTTTGTGATTGTGATTTTCATACACTTCTGGAAGCAAATGAATTACAGTCAACGAAAGTAAAAACGAACCACTAAATGCCAATAGTAATTTTAAATTCTGTTTGGCTTTTGGTCGCAATCCAATCGCAATTCCATATCCTAATAGAACTGATAGTAAGGGTAATAAATAGTTCATTTTGTTGGTTATTCGGTAATTTGGTTATTTGATAATCCAGGTTACAAATAACCAAATTAACGAATAACCAAAATCACTACTTAAAAATCATAATCAATCGCTCACTTGTATTCTTATGGAATTTCTTCAACTTATAATCGCCAAAAGTATCCAACAAATAGATGCCTGCTTCGTTCATCATTTCCTGAAAATCATCTAACGTTAATGCTTTTACTTTTTCGGTAAAATGATAGGTTTCACCTTGATCTTGAAAATCAATTTCCTTAAAAATATGATTGTCAAGAACGTATCTTTTAATATGAAAATCAATGCTGTCAACGGTTTTCGTTTCTTCTGGAACTAAATCGGCAATAACCTGATTCACATTCATAAAATCAATGACCGCAAAACCATATTCGGTTAAACTGTTTTTAATCGCAATTAGCGTTTTTAAATTGTCGTCATCATTTTCAAAATAACCAAAACTGGTAAATAAATTAAATATCGCATCGAACTTGTCTTCGAAGGGTTCACGCATATCGTGGACTTGAAAATGCAAGTTGTCATTCGCATTTTTATTGGCTTCAAGTATACTGTTTTCAGACAAATCGGCACCAATAACTGTAAATCCCAATTGATTTAAATAAATTGAATGGCGACCTTTTCCGCATGCCAAATCAAGAACTTTCGCTTTTTCGGGCAAATTCAGATAATGTGTAAGATTATCCATAAAAATTTGAGCTTCCCTATAGTTTCTATCTTTGTATAAAATGTGATAATAAGGTGAATCAAACCAAGAGGCGAACCAGTTTTCAGATTTGGGATTTGGGATTTGGGATTTGGGATTTTCTATTTTTGACATTTATTCTGTAACATTGAATTCTTAAGATGCAAATTTAGTGTATTTTAGCCAAAGTTATCCCAAATTTGTTATTTGATTATTGGAATTTATATAAATGGAGAATTACAAAATGATTGCCAAAACCTTTTTTGGTTTTGAAGAAATACTTGCTAAAGAATTAGAAAATTTAGGAGCACAAGAAGTCGAAATTGGTACACGAGCTGTCAGTTTTAAAGGTGATAAAGGATTTATGTACAAAGCCAATTTGTCATTGCGAACTGCGTTAAAAATCTTAAAACCTATCTACTATTTTAGAGCTACCAACGATCAAAATTTATATAAAGGAATCCAAAGTATGGATTGGTCCAAATACCTAAATGCCGACCAAACTTTTGTAATCGACAGTACAATTCACTCGGATAATTTCAAGCATTCACAGTTTGTTTCTCAAAAATCGAAAGATGCTATTGTTGACCAATTTCGGGAACGAACTGGTCAGCGACCAAGTGTTGACAAAGATTTTCCAGATTTACGAATCAACATTCACATCGATAGAGATCAAGTTTCGGTAGCGTTGGATACTTCGGGCGATTCGTTGCACCATCGTGGCTATCGTACGGCGACAAATATTGCTCCGATAAACGAAGTGTTAGCAGCCGGAATGGTATTGCTTTCGGGTTGGGACGGACAATCAGATTTCTTAGATCCGATGTGTGGTTCGGGAACTATTTTGGCAGAAGCAGCGATGATAGCCTGTAATATTCCGGCTAATATCAACAGAAAAGAATTTGCTTTCGAAAAATGGAACGATTGGGATAACGATTTGTTTGATCAAATTGTGGATAGTTTATTAAAGCGAACACGCGAATTTCATTACACTATAAAAGGTTATGACAAAGCGCCAAGTGCTGTCAATAAAGCCAAAGATAATATTGCTAATGCCAATTTAAGTGAATACATCACTATCGAACAAAAGAACTTTTTTGATACACAAAAAGAAACTTCTGGACCTTTGCATTTGCTTTTCAATCCGCCGTATGGCGAACGTTTGGATATTGAATTGGAGCGTTTTTACCGAGAAATGGGCGACACTATGAAACAAAATTATCATGGAACCAATGCTTGGTTTATTACAGGAAATTTAGAAGCATTAAAGTTTGTCGGATTGAAACCATCGCGAAAAATTAAACTTTTTAACGGAAGCTTAGAAGCACGTTTGGTAAAATACGAAATGTATGAAGGAAGTAAGAAGGGGAAATATATGAATAGGGAAGAGGTGTAGTCTGTAGAATATAATAAATAAAATTATGAGGGCGAGATTGCTTCGTTCCTCGCAATGATAGCAAAATTATGAATAAAAAAACGAAAGCATTAGTTTACAATTTATTGGGATTTGCAGTACTTTTTATTGCAATGCGCTTTTTTGTATTAAACTACACCAATTTACACGGAATATGGAAACCTTTAACCGCAGCAATTGTAGCTAGTTTAATAGCTCCAAAATTTCAAGCGGTAAAAACCAGAGCCGGCGAAAAAATATTTATGAAAGCTTTGTTTATGAGAGGAGTTAAAGAAGTTAGATAAACTTTATTTTTTCTTTTTGGATTTTTCTTTTACAGTCGATTTATACAACGGTAAAAAGTAAGAAACGGTATAGTTGAATCCGGCGCCAAAATCACCATCATACGTTCTGTTGAAGCCCGGAATATGTAAATTATCAAAGTTTTCTGGTTTTTTATTGGAGGTCAAATAGTTCACTCGGAAACTAAATCCAACATAAACATTTTTAAAAACTTCCGCTTTTATTCCGGCAACGACTTCCACCCATTGTGCTGATAAACCATCATATTTTTCTCCCGATTCGATGATTTGACTTTCACCGAAATAGGTATTGGGATTGTAAATTTGGTAGTTGTTTAAAGTTTGACTGAAGGAACTAACACCATAGCGCATTCCGACATAAATCATGTTCTCCATTCCAACCCAATTTTTATATGCATTGTAATCAAAACCTGCTTTAATATACGTTCCTTCTGTCGTTAAATTCAATTGATCATCGTCGACCGTTTTATTTTCGTTACCAATTTCGGCAGCAATATAATGCCGGCGCGTGAGTTTATAATCGCCAACCAATTCTAATCCGCGATAGTCTTTTTCGTAAAAAGTTCGTGCTAGTTTTGCTATATCAATTCCAAATCTAATTCCGTAGCGTTCTTTTTTGGGCACAATGCTGTCTTTTTTAGCTGCGCTCCGTTCGTCTGCGCCTCGGGTCTTGACTTCCTGCGCAGTTCCAGCTAATGAAACCAACAGCAGCAGTACACTAAAAGTATAATTTAACGTGTATTTCATTTTCGGTTTCTATATTAGAAGTTACAACAGTATAATTTTGAATCCAAAGTCCGTCAAGCGGAATGGCATCAGTTCTCAAAAAACCGTTTAAATTATTTAAAGTAAACACCTTTTTGTAGCCACAAGCTCGCGATAAAAAAACGTTATTTCGAGTGTAATTTATTTGAATAACATCGGTATTGTCATTGGTTGTATTGGTGTCATCTCCATTTTGGATGAAATTAAAAGTAGTAGTATCGTCGGTAGTTTTTAAAGGAACTTCAATTTTGCTGACACCTGTAAATGGAATTCCAGTTGTAAATCCAGGTGCTACAATTTTCAAATTGGAAACTGCTTTTAATACCGTAGGATTAGAAATATCATAAAATTGAATAATCAATCGTGGCGTGGTAGAAGTCGCAGCATCGCAAATATCATCTTTCTCACAGCTGGAGAAAGTCAATGCAATGAGAAGAACTAATAATATATTTTTCATAATTTTTAAAATCAATTTTAGCAACAAATAAAAACGAAAACTTGTCATCCCGAGGCACGAGGAATCTCATAAAGTAATTCAGATTATGAGATTCCTCGTACCTCGGAATGACAAAGAGGATTATCTTTTTTCCAAAAGTACAACATTTTCCACATGATGCGTTTGCGGAAACATATCCACAGGACGAACACGCGTTACTTTGTATTTCTCATCCATCAACGCTAAATCGCGCGCTTGTGTCGCCGAATTGCAACTCACATACACCACTTTTTCTGGAGCAATTTTCATGATTTGTTCTACGACATCTTTGTGCATTCCGTCGCGCGGCGGATCGGTGATAATCACATCTGGTTTTCCATGTTGTGCGATAAATGCTTCGTTGAACACGTTTTTCATATCACCAACATAAAACTCACAATTGGTAATATTGTTGCGTTTGGCGTTTTCTTTTGCGTCGATAATCGCTTCTGGAACCGCTTCAACACCAATAACTTTTTTAGCTTTTTTGGAAACGAATTGTGCGATAGTTCCCGTTCCGGTATACAAATCATAAACGATTTCGTTTCCTGTTAAACCAGCAAATTCACGAGTGATTTTGTACAATTCATACGCCTGATCGGAATTGGTTTGGTAAAACGATTTGGCGTTGATGCTAAATTTCAAACCTTCCATTTCTTCCAAAATGTAATCGCGGCCTTTGTATAATTTGATGTTTTGATCGTACAAAGTATCGTTGGCTTTGCTGTTGATTACGTATTGTAACGACGTAATCTGCGGGAATTTCTCGTGGATAAAATTCAACAACAGTTCGCGATTGGCTTTGTCATTTTCAAAAAACTGGATGAGCACCATGATTTCTCCAGTGGATGCGGTACGAATCATTAATGTTCGCAACAATCCCTCGTGATTTCGAGCGTTGAAGAAGGTCATTCCCTTTTCGGTAGCGAATTCTTTAATGGCATTCCGAATCGCATTGGATGGATCTTCTTGCAAATGACATTTTTCGATATCTAGGATTTTGTCCCACATTCGTGGAATATGAAAACCGAGAGCGTTTTGATTTTCTCTTACCCCGACATTAATGTCGGGGCTATTCACCGAGACAAGCTCGGGAGAATTCAAAGATTGCATCTCCGCATCCGAATACCATCGTTTATCTGAAAACCCGAATTCCATTTTGTTTCTATAGAAGAATTGTTTCTCCGAACCTATTATTGGCTCGAAGGCAGGCAATTCGATTTTGCCGATGCGCTTGAGGTTATTGTAGACTTCGTTATTTTTATAGAACAACTGTTGTTCGTACTTCATGTTTTGCCATTTGCAGCCACCGCATGCACCAAAGTGCACACAAACAGGCTCGATGCGGTGTTCTGAAAAAGAATGGAATTTTATCGCTTTTCCTTCATAATACGCTTTGCGTTTCTTGAACGTCTGCACATCTACCACATCACCCGGAACGACATTCGGAATAAAAATCACTTGTCCTTCGGGTGCTTTTGCCACCGAAACGCCTTTGGCTCCGGCATCCAAAACGGTAATGTTTTCAAATATAGCTTTGTTTGTTGTCTTCTTTCCCATGGCGCAAAAGTAGTGAATGTTTGGTAATTCATAAAATGTAAATTGGAAGTACTTTTTCATGCACTATCTATGCTTTATCCACTTTTTATAAATTGGTTAATTACTTTATTGCTAATCGCTTAGTCGAATGTTAAAATTGTTATATTTGAGGAATAAGAAATAATATTTATGATTTATGAGGTGTTTTAATGATACTCTTAAGTTGGGAAGCATCGCCCTTCGGGACAATGCTTCCCAACGTCCAGCTCGGCTACGCCTTCCGTCGGGAAGTCATCGTTGCATTCGCACGACGATTTCCCA
>JAYVFV010000197.1:0-30065 GCA_043772885.1 Flavobacteriales bacterium | reverse complement strand
TTTAAATAAGAGGTATACAATAAGTGTACATGAAAGAAAGTGTATAATTTCTTTCAATAATATTTATTACATTTATCATTCAAAATAAACTGTGAATCTTGGAAACCCTTAAAACCATTTTGTACTTTTCGATTTTTCGATATCCATTAAAATTGGAAGAAATCCACAGTTATACTAACTATTCGGACTTGTCGGAAACTGAAAATGAATTACAACATCTTATCGCCGAAAAAATACTTACAAAAATCGATGAATTTTATGTGTATGGAAGCGACTTAGACAGTGTAACAAAAAGATTAAGAGGAAATTTGAATGCCAAAAAAGCGCTTTCTAAAGCCAAACTAAAAGCAAAATTAATTTCAAAATTTCCATTTGTGGAAGCTGTAGGCGTTTCTGGTTCGTTGTCAAAAGGATACTATGACACCGATAGTGATATCGATTTTTTTGTCATTACCAAACACAATAAATTATGGATTTGCAGAACGCTTTTAATGGTTTATAAAAAAACATTCCTTTTAAATTCCCGAAAATATTTTTGTGTGAATTACTTCATTTCTTCCCAACAATTAGAAATTGAAGAAAAAAATCGTTTTACGGCAACCGAATTAAAAACCTTAATTCCAATGCAAGGAAAAGACTATTTTGAACAATTTTATAAATGCAACAATTGGGTAACGAACTACTTTTCTAAATTTAATTCAAATTGCAATCAAATACCAACTATCAAAAAACCATTGCTAACAAAAAGTATTGAATTTGTATTAGACAATGGCTTCGGAAATACAATAGACCTCTTTTTTAAATCGATTACCTTGCGAAAATGGAAAGCAAAATTCAATTATTTATCAGAAGAAGATTTCAAAATTGCATTAAAATCAACCAAAAACATTTCTAAGCATCATCCTTCCAACTTTCAAAAAAAAGTTATCTTATCTTTGAATTCTAAACTTGAAGAAGTTCAAAAGAAATTTAATTTAGTTTTACAAAAGGAACATGCCTAAAATTCTTTTTTCGCATTCGTATTATTACCAGCTCGACCCAAAACAATGGAAAAATAAAATGCCTTTTCCACCATTAGGGACTTTGTATGCTGCTGCATTGATGCGAAAAAATGGTTTTGAAGTTGATTTATTTGATACGAATTTGTTAGCTGCTCCAAACACAATTATTCCGATTCTCGAAAAAACAAATCCAAAATACCTCATTATCTACGACGACGGATTTAATTATTTAACTAAAATGTGCTTAACCAATATGCGGGAAGCTTGTTTTGATATGATTGCCACCGGGAAAAAAAACAACTGTATTGTTATTGTTTGTAGCTCTGATGCAACCGATCATTATTCGAACTATTTGGATAAAGGCGCCGATTTTATTATTCAAGGAGAAGGCGAATTTTCATTGTTAGAGCTTATCAATTCGATAGAAAATAACCAAGCTTTTGAAAGTATTTCCGGAGTTGTTTACCGAAAAGAAAATGAAACTTTAGTAAATCCAAAACGTTCCGTTCTTCAAAATTTAGACCAGTTGCCGATGCCTGCTTGGGATTTGATAGACATGAATAGTTATAAAGCGATTTGGAAACAATCCAAACAAGAATTCACACTTAATATTGCTACCACACGCGGCTGTCCTTACAAATGCAATTGGTGCGCAAAACCCATTTACGGCAACCGTTACAATGCACATTCGCCAGAGTACATTGTCAACGAAATGGCGTATTTAAAAGAACAATTTGGCGTGACTCGTTTTTGGATGTGTGATGATATTTTTGGTTTAAAACCGAATTGGATACAAGAATTTAATCGTGAATTGGATAAAAAACAACTCAAAATAAAATACTTTATTCAAAGTCGCGTCGATTTATTATTGAAAGAAGATACTATTGATGCATTAGCGCAATCTGGGTTGGAAGAAGTTTGGGTTGGCGCCGAAAGTGCTTCGCAAAAAATTCTTGATGCGATGGACAAAGGAACAAAAGTGGAAGAAATTTACGAAGCAACACATCTTTTAAAAGCGAAGAACATCAAAGTTGCTTTCTTTTTGCAATTTGGTTATTTAACCGAAAATAAAGCAGACATTCAAAAAACGATTGCTATGGTAAACGAATTGCAGCCGGATGATATTGGAATTTCAGTATCGTATCCTTTACCTGGAACCGTTTTTTACGACAAAGTAAAAGACGATTTAAAACTAAAAGCAAATTGGACTGATTCGGACGATTTTGAAATGCTTTTTCACGGAACGTATTCTTCTGATTTTTATAGAAAACTACAACGATTTGTACACAAAGAATTTAGAAAAAATCAAGGAATAGAAAATATTAAATCGGTTCTAAAAAATCCTTCTGGATTGAATTTTCAGAAAATAAAATCAATTGCAAAATTGGGTTATTACGTTCCAAGTTCTTTTGTGGATAGTTTAAGTTTAAAATTAGACGAACATGAAAGCTGATTTTGACAAAGCTGCCCAAAACTACGATGCAACTTTTACTAATTCAGTAATTGGAAAGTTACAACGCAATTTAGTGTACCACCAGCTTTCTGAATTTTTAAAAGAAAACCAACCGAAATCAATTCTCGAAATTAATTGTGGTACTGGTGAAGATGCGATTTGGTTGGCGCAACAACATTTTGAAGTTACTGCAACTGACATTTCCGAAAAGATGATTGAAATTGCTAAAAGAAAATCCAATCTTGAAAACCTCAACTTTAAAAAAACAAACATTACTACTATTGCAGCAGCATTTCAAAATCAAAAATTCGATTTTCTCTTTTCTAATTTTGGCGGTTTAAATTGTTTATCAGCTACTGAACTGGCTTCTTTTTTTAAAAACGCTTTCGAAATTTTACATGAAAACGGACAAATGGTTTTAGTAATAATGCCAAAAAATACCATTTGGGAACAATGCTATTTTCTATTGAAATTGGATTTCAAAAACGCTTTCCGCCGAAAAAAAGAAGTTGCGATTGCCAATGTGGATGGCGAAAAAGTGGCCACGCATTACTACAATCCAAAAGATATTGTACATTTAGCCAACGGATTTTTTGAAATCAAACAATACAAACCGATTGGTTTTTTTGTTCCGCCGTCGTATTTGGAATCTTTTTTTAAGAACAACCCCAAACTGATTTCATTTTTAAATCGATTAGAACACAGCATCAAAAACCAATCGTGGTTGTCAAAATATGCTGATCATTACTTAATAGTTTTACATAAAAGATGAGTATTTTATTCACACATGCTTATTATTTATCGGATGATCCAAAGGAGCAAAAGATAATGAAACCTTATCCTCCATTAGGATTGTTGTATGTGTCTGCGTATTTACAAAGTAAAAATATTGCGAATACTGTTTTTGACAGCACGTTTTATTCTAAAGAAAACCAGCTCGAGTTTATTCAAGAAAAAAAACCAAAAGTCATTTGCATTTACACCAATTTGATGACCAAAATTGAAGTTGTAAAATTGATTAAAATCTTAAAAACAACAACGTATAATTTTCCGAAAATTATTCTTGGCGGACCAGATGTTACTTACAATATTGAAAACTATTTGAAAACAGGCGCCGATTTTTTAGTAATTGGCGAAGGAGAAGAAACGACTTTCAAATTGTACAATGCTATAATGAATAATGAAAATTTTCATTTAATTAATGGAATCGCTTTTTTAGAAAATCAAACCGTAATTCAAACGCAAGCTCGAACCAAATTTAAAGAATTAGACGAATTGCCTTTACCTAATCGCAATGCAATTCCGAATGACAAATACCTCGAAACGTGGAAAAAAAATCACGGCGAAAGTTCGATGACAATTTCTACACAACGCGGCTGTCCATACACTTGTAAATGGTGTAGCACGGCTGTTTATGGACAAAGTTATCGCCGTCGCCCAGCAAATTTAGTCGCACAAGAAATGAAAATGCTCAAAGACCAATACAATCCCGATGCGATTTGGTTTGTTGACGATGTGTTTACTATTAGTCACAAATGGCTCACGGCTTTTCACGAAGAAGTCGTTAAACAAAACGCACAAATCAGGTTTGAATGCATTACCAGAGCCGAACGATTGAACGACGAAATTTTACGATTGTTGAAAGACGCCGGTTGTTTTAGAATTTGGATTGGTGCCGAAAGTGGTTCCCAAAAAATTATCGATTTAATGGATCGTCGTGTTGATGTGAATCATGTGAAAAAAGTAATTCAAGATACGAATGCGCTCGGAATTGAAACGGGAACCTTCATTATGCTCGGTTATCCTGGCGAAACGGAAGACGACATTACCGAAACTATTCAGTATTTAAAAGACGTGAATCCAACACAATATACAATTACGATTGCGTATCCAATTAAAGGGACTTCGTTGTACAACGAAATCGAAAACGACATTACAGTGCAACCCGATTGGGAAACATCTACCGACAGGCAAATTGATTTTAAAAGAAACTATTCTCGAAAATACTATGATTATGCTGTGAAAAAAGTGGTTAATGAAGTCGAGTTTCACAGGGAATTGATAAAAGGAAAAACACGAAATAATTTGAAAGTTTTGAAATTGAAAACCAAATCAATTTTGGCGGGTGGATTGATGAAAATTAGCAAATGATGAGAAATCTATTTTTTATAATGCTGTTGTTTTCAATGACTTCGTATGAAACGGATTCGGCATATCATTTAATTTCTCCGGCCACAGCCACATCAAACCTTCACCTAAAATGGAACAAAGCCTATGCTGACGACACAATTGACAAATCGATTATCGGATTAAAATGGGGATTGTCATATATTGGAGCGAAACTTCCAACATCTTTAAATGGAATAATAATTACAAATAACATAATCTCGATTAATATCAATGAATTAGGGTTTTCTGAATCTGCTATTGAAAAACTAACCCTTCTTCACTCCAAAATAATGGAATCCGATGAATATCAAAAAACCAAATCTATTGACATAGGAAGATATGTCTCACTAGTATTGGGAGCATCCGAACATTATTTTGAAATTTCGGGAACACCAAAAACATTAGAAGAATTGCTGTCCAACTATACTTTACTTCCTCAAAAAGGTTATGTTACACGTTCTACCGTTTCATTAGTACATCGCAGTATTCAATTTTCGGAACAAAATGGTTTTAATCAGTTGTTTCTGTCTCAAGAAATGGATTCGATATCGGGCACCATTTACGAATATGAAACCATCGAATTACTGGAAAATGGTCAATTGCGATTTGGCATTTTCGACAGGAATGGGAATCGAATAAATAGTGCCGACCCTTCTCATACTAATGCAGGAAAACCCGCTAAATGCATGTGGTGTCATGAATCTGTAATTAATCAAATGTTTATAAGTCAACTTGATTTTCCGGATTATCTTCCTTATACTGACTTTCAAAATACATTGATTACGTACCGGAGTTCGCACCATAATTTAAAAATAAAATTGCCTGATGGTGTCGATTTTACGCAAACACAACAACACACCTTAACCGAGTTATTATACATTACTTTCATGGAACCTTCGGCTGAACGATTGAGTTTGGAATGGAATATACCATTAGCCAAAATTAAAAAACTCCTTCTAGGATTACCAACTCATACACATGAAGAACATCATTTTTTGGGGGATTTATACCATAGAAGTGATGTTGAAAAATTTGCTCCCTTAAAGGGCTTGACGGTTTCGGGTAGTGTTAGGGAAAAATCGGAAGTAGAAGTAAATCACTTAAATTGATACAATGTTTAGAACTGCATTATATTATTACTTGATTGGTTTTGTCCTGTTTATACTCCTCCGTTACGGATTGGGTCTTGACGGATTATACGGTCAGGATTCCTACGAATATTATAGGTATACTAATGCTTTACATTTGTTTATTACTACAACTGTTCCTGCAAGTGACTATTTCTGGCCCGTTTATTATCCGCTGTTGGGAAGTATACTAAAGTTTGTCATTCCAAATACTAGTTTTGCACTTCAACTAATAAGTGCCTTTTCTTTTATAACTACAGCGATTTACATCAAAAAAACGATTTCAATACTGCATCCGAGCAACAATTTAGTAGTGCGTAATTATATCATTTTATTCTTTGTAGCCTCTCCAATGGTATTCCGAATGGCCTTTTTAGTAATGTCAGATATGTTGGCATTGCTCTGGGTTGTTCTGTGTATGTATCACAGTTTGAAATATTACAAATTCCTCACAATCAAAAATTTATATTTAGCAACGCTATTTGGTTTGTTGGCATTTTTCACAAGATATGCTAGTATTGTTGCTTTATTCCCTTTTGGATTGTGGTTGCTGAAAACCACTTTTACAAAAAAGAAATTTCTTTTTCATTGGTTAGGAATGGGGTTGCTAGCCATTGTTATTATGCTTCCCCATTACTATTTTAAAAGTCAAAATCCCATTGGTTTTTTAAATCACGATTGGCTGCAAGATTGGTCGATAGGTAATATGTTTAAAAACTCATTTACCACAGTTGACGGAAACAGTCATCATTTTTTTCTGAACTGCATCTATGCCTTTTCAAACGCTTTTCATCCAAGGTATTTCTTTTTAGGCAGTCTGCTTTTGCTAATTGCGATAAAACAAAAAATTAAGCTTGATTATTTTTGGATTTTATGCTCTTCCTATATTCTATACTCCCTTTTTTTAGCGGGCATCCCTTTTCAAAACAGCCGCTTTTTATTGTTGTCATTTCCTGTTTTACTTATCCTATTATTTCCTGCATTTGAGTATTTATCAGCGCTTTCATTCTGTAAAAAACATAAAAACCCAATTCTCATAACGTTATTTCTATTCAATACAGCATTATGTCTCTATGGTTTAAAACCCATTTTAGAGCGAACCTTTTTTGAAAAAAAAATAGTAGCCGAATTAAAAGAATACCAAAACAATCAACTGTACTCTTTCGATATCGATATTGCCTTACAAGGCAGGGGATTACAATTTGATTATAAAAATCTTTGGATAGAAGAATATACTACTTTTCAAGAAAATGCATTGGTGCTTTTTCATCCTACAAAATTTTTGGTACAATGGGAAGGTAAAAATCCAATTAAAAACTGGAATAATCTCAACAAAAACTATCATTTAGAGTTAGTTAAAAATTGCAGTAACGGTTGGAACTTATACAAAATAAAAACAAAAATTGAGTAATTTACCTTCACATATTGTTTTCTTAACACCCGGTTTTGCTGAAGATATGGCTGATGCAACTTCGGTTACAGCACTCCAGGACTATTTAAAGTTAATCCGGCAAAATTTACCCAATACAAAATTAACTTTACTTTCATTTCAGTTTCCATTTTCAAACCAATGCTACAATTGGAATGGTATCGATGTAATTCCTTTGAATGGGAGAAACAGTAAACTCAGAAAAATTTTCATATGGTATAAAGCATGGATAGCACTTCGGAAAATAAACCGCGAAAATCCCATTTCAATTATCCATAGTTTTTGGATTGGTGAATGCTCTTATGTTGGGCAATTCTTTTCCAATTCTAAAAACATTAAACACATTGTTACTGCTATGGGACAAGATGTTTTTAAAAATAAATACGCTCGCTTGCTGAATCCTTCCAAAAGCAAAGTAGTTACACTTTCAAAAAACCACAGTGACTTATTGCTAAAAAATTATGGCTTGAAATCAGAAATAATTCCGTGGAGTATTCCTTTAGAAGATTTTCCAGAAATTAAAGAAAATATGTTGGATATTCTAGGAGTTGGCTCCCTAAATTCTGTTAAGAATTATGCCGTTTTTATCAATGTAATCGAAGCTGTTGCTAAAAAACATCCCAACTTAAAAGTAGCAATTATTGGCGAAGGCAAAGCACTTCAAAGTATCGAAAAAGAAATAAATAAACAGGGTTTAAACGCTGTAATTACGCTCTGTGGAAAACGCTCTAGAACAGACGTCTTTGAAAAAATGAGTGCTGCTAAAATTTTACTCCACACCAGTAAATACGAATCCTTCGGCTACGTTTTTGCAGAAGCTCTATATTCTGGTATGAAAGTCGTTTCTTTTGATGTTGGTGCTTCGAGCGCCATTCCGGAATGGAAAATTGGGGCCACTATTGATTCCTTGATTGAGGCTTGTCTTTCTTTTTTAAATACAACGGAAAGCACCAAATACCGTGTGTTACTAAATGCACAAACCGAAACTTTACATTCCTATATAAAAATATATAATGAGTAAGCTAATTAACATCGGAGTTAATGTTTTTCGCGGTGCTGCAATTCCGGCCTTTAATTTTCTCGTGATTGTATTAGGCGTAAAATATCACGGAAAGGAATCGTGGGGAACATTAATTAACGTCGTTATCTGGGTTTCGCTAATGGTCTTTGTTTTAAATTGGGGAAATAAAGATTTTTTAATTCGAAAATACAGTAAAGCGCCTTCCAAAATTTACACTATTTTTTATTCTAATTTATTCAGCCGAAGTCTGTTGCTTTTTATACCGTTGATTTTTCTTTTCTTCTTTCCGTTACCAATTGCGTTGTCGGCTATTTTGTTAGTCACATTAATGCATTTTTACAATTCTTTTGACAGTTTAATTGTTTACCATCAAAAATTTAAAGCCCAGTTGATTTCAGAAATAATCGGTTTTGGTATTATTTTGATAGGGATTTACGGACTCCCTTCGTTTGGATTACTGGCTTTTATACAACTGTATTGTTTGAGTTATTTCATAAAATTGATGTACCTGTTTTTAACTCTAAAACTTTGGAAAGAGAAAATAATTGTTGCCATTTCTTTAGATCAATTTACCGATAGTTGGCCGTTTTTCGTTTTAGGATTAAGCGGCATGATTAATTCTAAAATAGATCTGTATTTAGTGAATGCTTTTTTATCGAGTGGCAAAATATCCGATTATCAATTACTAACCACTGCTTTTTTGATGTTACAATCAGTATCTGTACTTATCGTCTCTCCATTAAACAAAACTTTTTATCGGTCAAATATCCAAATAACCGAAAAGATACGAATGGTTTTTAAAAAATTAGCATTACCAATAGTATTAATAGGAACGCTTGGCATTTGGATTGTTTTGGAAAAATGGGTTCAACTCGGTTTAAGTTGGAACATCTATATGTTGGGTTTAATGTCTAGTTTACCAGCTTTTTATTACGTCATTCCCGTACTGAACTTGTACAAAAAACACCTTGAAAAAAAAGTACTGTTTTCCAATATTATTGCCGCGGTTTTAAATACTTTAATGAGCTTGCTTTTGCTGCCAAAATTCGGAATATTAGGGGTTCTTATTAGCGTGTGTATTTCACAATGGCTATATTTAATCATTATTAGAAGATATGAAAATAGTACATCCTGATTTTGATACGCCAATGAAGCTAATGGAACTTGACGCCTATAAGGACGAAGGTGTTTATTGTAGTATTCCTAGTGAAGAGAAAAAGAAGCTCAACTATTTTCTGACTTCATTTAAAAAGTTCCGAACCGAAAAAAATCAGCGAATAACGAATGCATCATTGTACCCTAATTTGCCGTTTTCCATTAAAGATAAATCATGGAAATCGAAACAAAAAGACATTGGGATTATCGACAAGATTTGCAGGACTAAAACCAGTCTGAAAGTATTGGATATTGGCGGATGGAACGGTTGGCTATCGAATTATTTAACCCTAAAAGGACATTCCGTTGTGGTAACCGATATTTTTTTGGATACTTTTGATGGATTAAAAGCCGTAAACCATTATGAAAAACCATTTCTCGCATTGCAACTGTTTCCTTCCGAAATATGGAGAATTCAAGAATCGTTTGATTTGATAATTTTTAACAGAAACTGGGCTTACATTGAGAATCATTCCGAAACATTTTCAATAGCTAAAAGTAAATTAGCTAAAAACGGAACCATTCTTTTTACCGGATTAACCTTTTATAAAAACGCATACCATATTGAGAAACAGCTTGCCGAATCTACTATTGCTTTTGAAAAAAAATACGGCATTCCGTTATTGTACTTCCCTACAAAGGGATATTTAAACCATGATGATTTTATGTTTTTAAAAAAAGAAGCGGAACTGTATCCTTACAATGCTATAAAAAGCCTTTTTAATAAAATATTGCTATCTCAAAAAAACCATCAATTTGCTATTTATAAAAAAGATGAAACTGAAAAAAATTCAAATACTGTTTTGCAGCTGCATAGCAACCTTAATCGCACTAATCGATAAAGCGCCGCTGCAACTCGATGAAAGAATTGGCACCAATTACATCAAAAACGGGTTTTACTTTACGTACAATGGTATTTTAAATAATACCATGGAAGCGCCTTATCCATATCGATTTTTAATTCCGAATCTGATTCGATTTATTTCAAAATGCTGTAACTGTTCGCCAATAAACGTTGCTTTCGGACTCAATATTATTTACTTGTTTTTTGTTTTCATTCTCTTTATTAAACATGCGAAATTCTATTTATCGCCATTCCATTCCTTCATAACAACCTTAATCCTGGCGTTTTTCATTACCATAATTCAAACCCAAATCATGGGTATAATAATTATTGAAAGTCAGGATATTGTAAATGCATTATTTTTTATTGTTTTACTTCTTTTGGCAAAAAAAGAAAATTGGTTATTATTTGGGTTCATTTTGGCACTTAGTATTACCAATCGCGAAACACCTTTAATTCTTCTGTTCCCTTTTAGCTATATTCTTTTTAAGGAAAATAAAATTAAACAACTGCTGTGGATAAATTTCTGCGGAATAACTTCCTATATTTTAATAAGGGTTTTTATAAAAGTAAAACCAAGTGATTATCCTAATTTTAGAAGTTTAAAAACCAATTTTCCAGGTTTAGACATCCACTATATTGGCAAAGCCTTAGAGTATAATCTTTATTTGTTTTGCCTGCTTTTACCCATTGTCTTTTTTGCTTTTAAAAATTTCAAACAACAGCATTATTACACCAAACTGCTGATTTTTACAACCATCCCATTCTTATTGATTCATTACATTATGGGAACAATTATAGAATTACGCCTGTTTTTACCATTGATAATAGTACTTTTACCTATTGCTATAAAAAATTTAGAAATTGCTTTTGAAAACAAATAAAATTCTCCTCTTCAACCCAAAAAGTGCCAACGGAAAACACCGAATTCCGAATTCGATTTTGCAGGTGGGTGCTTCCATACATGGGAAATACAACTATGTTTTTGTTGATGGGAATTTAGAAAAAAATGCTTGGCAAACCATCGAAAATTATTTAAAATCAGGCGATTTCAAGTACTTTGGTTGTACCGTAATGCCTGGTCCACAATTGCGTCAGGCGATTCCGTTTTCCAAAAAAATAAAAGAAAACTTTCCTGATATTGTCATTGTTTGGGGCGGTTACTTTGCGTCCAATCAATACAAAGTTTCGCTAAATTCTGGTTATGTAGATTATGTGATTAACGGTCCGGGCGACAATACGTTTCCAGAATTAATTGAAGCAATAGAAAGAAAAAAATTCGAACAAATACAATCAATAAAAAACCTGATTTATAAAAACGAAAATGGAGAAATTGTCAAAACCGATGTCGAAGCATTGCTCGATCAGGACACGTTGCCGAAATTCCCATACGACTATTTGAATTCGTTTTATCCCGTTCAAAATTATTTGGCAAAAACCTTTATGGGAAACAAAACCTTGTCGTACCATTCAAGTATGGGTTGCCCGTTTTCCTGTTCTTTTTGTGCTGTTGTTCCGATTTACAACGCCAAATGGAAAGGTATGTCGGCGGCTCGAATTTACGAAGACATCAAATACTTCAAACAAAAACACAACATTGATGCGGTAGAGTTTCACGACAATAATTTTTTTACTGCCAAAAAAAGAGTGTTGGAATTTTCGGAATTGATTATGAACGACAACATCAATTATTGGGGAGAAGGTCGCATCGATACCATCAATATGTACAGTGACGATGATTTAAAACTGATGCGAAAAGCGGGTTGCAAAATGATTTTCCTTGGTGCAGAAACTGGAAATGATGCGGTTTTAAAACAAATGAACAAAGGCGGAACGCAAACCGGACAAATGATAAAAGATTTTGTGTTGCGCATGAAAAACGCTGATATTATTCCAGAATTATCTTTTGTTTTAGGAATGCCAGCCAAAACCGAAAAGGAAGTTTACGATCAAATTTTGTGGGATATTAATTTCATCAAAGAAATCAAAGTCATCAATCCGAATGCTGAGATTATTATTTATCTATTTAGTCCAGTTCCGACAGAAGGTTCGGAGTTATATCAACAAATTCTCGATGCCGGATTTTCATTTCCTGAACATTTAGAAGATTGGATTTTACCAAGTTGGGAAAACTTCGATTTGCGGAAAAATCCTTTGACTCCTTGGTTAAAACCGTACATGATTGATACCATTAAGAATTTTGAAACGGTGTTGAATGGGTATTATCCAACGGTTTCCGATTTTAGAATTCACGGTTATAAGAGACAAATTTTAAGAGTAACGTCGGGCATTCGATATAAAACCGGATTTTATCATTATCCATACGAAATCAAGGCATTACATAAATTATGGAAATACCGACAACCAGAAATTGAAGGATTTTATTCTGAATAATTACCTGCAAATGCACGAATGAGAAGTTTTCTAAAAAAAATAACACATCCTTTTTTAAAATTTGGTTTGAATTGGTATTATTTCAAACCAAGAAAATATAGGTATAGAGATAGTTTTGTGATAGTACATCCCGATGTTTTTCCGCCGCATCTAACGATTAGCACAAAGCTACTACTTGATTTTATTCAAACTAAAAATCTAAAAGACAAAACGTTTTTAGAACTTGGTTGCGGAAGCGGTATTATTTCCGTTTACGCTGCAAAAAAAGGAGCCATCGTTACTGCTACCGATATTAATACAACAGCGTTAGTATTTCTAGAAAAATCGGCTTCAGAAAATAAGGTAAAGCTTACCATTTTGGAATCCAATTTATTTGAAAAATTAGAAAATAAATCGTTTGATTACGTTATTATCAATCCGCCTTATTATCCTAAAAAACCGAATTCCATAAAAGAAAAAGCTTGGTTTTGCGGAGAAAATTTTGAGTATTTTGAAGTATTATTTTTGCAATTGCCCGCATTTTTGTCAAACAACAATCAAACCTATATGATTCTATCACAAGATTGTGAACTTCAAAAAATAAAGCATATCGCATTAAAAAATGAAATAGGCTTTAAACTTATTGTAGAAAAAAAAGTGGCATTAGAAAAAAATTATATTTTCAAATTACAAAAATTATAGCTTTCTAGTCGATTCACGTTTTCGCAATTCGGTTTTAACAACTGCCGTTTCGTATTTGTTGATTTCTTCTTTGCTTTCCAACCGCTTTATAAGCAATCTGGCGGCTACTTCACCAACTTCTGGACCGTGTTGACTTACGGTAGACAAAGTAGGCGTTAATCTTCTTGACCAAACGCCGTCTGCAAAACCTATCATAGATAAATCTTCTGGAATTTTATAGCCGTTATTTAAAGCTAATTTCATAGCCGTAACAGAAGCATGTTCATCAAGCGCAAAAATTCCATCTATTGTATTTGCTTTAAAAAATTGCTGTAATTTATTTTCAAAATCGATCTTATCTGTAAGTAAAACCAAATCATCATCTACTTTTATTTTTTTATTAGCGAATGCTTGATAAAATCCCTTGGCTCTCAATTTACCTACGCTCAAATTATCAATAGAAGAAAAAAGTGCAATTCTCCTACAACCTGTTGCAATCAGATGTTCGGTGGCATTAATTGCGGCATGTTCGTCATCTACTACAACTTTATCACAAATCACTTCATCGGCAATGCGGTCAAACATCACGATGGGCGTTCCTTCGTTGATAATAGATTGGAAATGCCCAAATTGTTGCAACTTTTGAGCTTCTTCTGAAATGGATAAAATAAAACCGTCTATCGAGCCATTACTCAACATTTCAAGTGCATTGATTTCTTTCTCTATCGATTCATTTGAAATACACATAATCACTTTATATCCTTTTTCATCGGCAACTTTTTCGATACCACTAAAGACTTTAGCAAAAAAAGAGTTTAATATATTCGGAATAATAACACCAATGGTCTTCGTAGAACGGTTTTTTAAATTAATGCCAATCACATTTGGTTTGTAATTTTTCAACTTTGCGTATTCTTGCACGCGTTGTTTTGTAGGATCACTAATTTCTGGACTGTCATTCAACGCTTTGGAAACTGTAGAAACGGAAACTCCGAGTTCTTTCGCAATTTGTTTTAATGTGGCTTTCGATTTCATTTTAATTATATAAAGTGTAAAAATAGGAAAAAAATAGTTCTAAATTAGTTTCGTTTTTTTTGTTGGAAGCGAATGGTTCGGGATTTATCTGTTATCCGTTTTCCTGCTTTCCGCTATATTTTTACACCTGGCAGGTTTTAAAAACCTGTCAGGTGTAAAAGATACCGCTGCAATCAGGGCTAAAACGGAATCCATTTTAACTCCTTTTATCCTTTATGCATCAACAAATTAGATAAAAAAAGTAACGTCAAAAAAATAATTAAAATGCTATTTGCTTTTATAATAAATAGTTGTACTTTTGCAACCCCTTTATTAGGGATGGAATGTTTAATTAAAAAAATATTATGGACGCATTAAGCTACAAGACACAATCTGCAAGCAAAGCCACTGTTACAAAAGAGTGGATCATTGTAGATGCTGATGGTCATAACTTAGGTCGTTTTGCTTCAAAGGTCGCTATGATTCTTAGAGGTAAATACAAACCGAGTTATACACCTCACGTCGACTGCGGAGATAACGTAATTGTTATCAACGCAGAGAAAATCAACCTTACAGGTAACAAACTTGACGACAAAACGTATATTCGTCACACAGGTTATCCAGGAGGACAAAGAAGTTTGACTGCAAAGGTTTTGCAATCAAAAAACCCTGCTTTACTAGTTGAGAAAGCGGTGAAAGGCATGTTACCTAAAAACAAATTGGGAGCAGAACTTTTCAGAAATCTAAATGTTGTTGTAGGAACTGAGCACAAATATGGTGCGCAAAAACCTAAAACAGTTAACCTAAACGATCTTAAGTAATGGCAACAATTCACAAAATCGGTAGAAGAAAATGTGCAGTAGCACGTGTTTACGTTTCTGAAGGAACAGGAAAAATTACCGTAAACAAAAAAGAGTTTACAACTTATTTCCCTACAGCTACTTTACAGTACAAAGTATTACAACCAATGTCTATGACAGAAAATGTAACCAACTTTGACGTAAAAGTAAATGTATACGGAGGTGGTTCAACTGGTCAGGCAGAAGCTGTAAGAATGGCATTGGCACGCGTAATGTGTGAAGTAGATGCTGAAAACAGAGCTATACTTAAACCAGAAGGTTTATTAACAAGAGATCCAAGAATGGTTGAACGTAAAAAATTCGGTCAGAAGAAAGCTCGTAAGAGATTCCAATTCTCTAAACGTTAATACAACCTGTCTTGTCAAATGGGCAAGACATCAGATTTATAAAATTTTAAAAACAATGTTGTTGTTGTCCCGATGCGTCGGGAAATTAGTTTAGCATCTAAATGTACTCAGCCGAAAATTCGCCATCTGTACATTGCTAATTCAACAGAACGTAAACTAAGAAAAAAAATGTCAAACAAAGTAGAAGTAAAAGACTTACTGGAAGCAGGTGTTCATTTCGGACACATGACCAGAAAATGGGATCCAAACATGGCTCCTTACATCTATATGGAACGTAATGGTATTCACATTATCAATCTATATAAAACTGCAGCAAAAATCGAAGAAGCGAATGAAGCTTTGAAAAAAATCGCTGCATCAGGTAGAAAAATACTTTTCGTTGCTACCAAAAAACAAGCAAAAGATATCGTAGCTGAAAAAGCTGCATCAGCAAACATGCCGTACATCACTGAAAGATGGCCTGGCGGAATGCTAACCAATTTCGTAACTATCCGTAAAGCTGTTAAAAAAATGGCTACTATCGATAGAATGAAAAAAGACGGAACTTTCATGACTTTGTCTAAAAAAGAGCGTTTGCAAGTAGATCGTTTACGTGCAAAACTAGAGAAGAACTTAGGTTCTATCGCAGACATGTCAAGATTGCCTGCTGCCTTATTTGTAGTAGATATCAAAGCAGAACACATCGCAATAAAAGAAGCTCAAAAATTAAACATTCCAGTTTTTGCAATGGTAGATACAAATTCAGACCCACGTGAGGTTGATTATGTAATTCCATCCAATGATGATGCTTCTAAATCAATTGATAAAATTTTATCTTTAGTAACCGCTGCTGTTATTGACGGATTGGCAAACAGAACTTCTGATAAAGAAGGTGATGATGCACAAGAAGTTGACGCAGTTGCTGAGGCTGATGTACAGGAAGTTGTTGCGGAAGCTGCTGTTCCAGTTGTTGAAGAAACTTCTCCTGAAGTAGAAGAAACAGCTGCTCCAGAAGCAGAAGCTGTAGTTGAGGAAACTGCTGCTCCTGAAGTGGAAGCTGTAGTAGAAGAAACTCCAGAAGTTGAAGCTACAGAAGAAACTAAAACTGAAGAATAAAACAAAATAATTACGAATTATGAATTAAGAATTACGGATTATTTTCTATCGTAAATTCTAATTCGTAATTCGTAATTTCTTTTTCAAAAAAATTAATATTAAAATAAAAAAATTATGTCAACAATCACAATTACTGCTGCAGACGTAAATAAATTAAGAACAATTACTGGTGCAGGAATGATGGACTGCAAAAAAGCACTAGTAGAATCGGATGGCGATTTTGATTTAGCTATCGAAAACCTTCGTAAAAAAGGTCAAAAAGTGGCTGCTAACAGATCGGACAGAGAATCTACAGAAGGAGCTGCAATTGCTATTGTAAATGCTGATAAAACCGCTGGAGTTGTAATCACATTAAATTGCGAAACGGACTTCGTTGGAAAAAATGAAGGTTTCGTAAAATTAGCTACTGATTTAGCTAATCAAGCTTTGAATTATGATACAAAAGAAGCATTTTTAGCTTCCGATTTCAACGGAATTACTGTTGCTGAAAAATTAATTGAGCAAACTGGAGTTATCGGAGAAAAAATCGAAATCAAATCGTTTGAAAAATTAGAAGGTGCATTTGTTGGTTCTTACATTCACGCAGGAAACAAAATTGCTACTTTAGTATCGTTATCAGCTAATGTTGCTGGTGGTGAAGAAGCTGCAAGAAACGTAGCGATGCAAGCTGCTGCTATGTCTCCAATCGCTTTAAATGAAGATGGTGTAGATGCTGATGTTATTGCTAAAGAAATTGAAATTGCTAAAGATTTACTTCGTCAGGAAGGAAAAGCAGAAGCTATGATCGACAATATTGCAAAAGGTAAACTAGGTCGTTTCTTTAAAGACAACACTTTAGTTAACCAAGATTATATCAAAGATAGTTCTATGAGCGTGGCTAACTATGTAAAATCGGTTGATGCTGGTTTAGTAGTTACAGGTTTTAGAAGAGCAGCTTTAGGATAAGAATTTTAGATCTTATAAATACAAAACCTCGTTTCTTATCAAGCGAGGTTTTTTTATTTTCCAAATCCAAATATTTAATATCTTTGAAAATCAGGCAAATTAAATCCCTATGTTTCAATCCAAAAAAGACACCGTTTATGTAATCCTTGCGGGAATATTTATTACGAATGCTGTCGTAGCGGAACTCATTGGAGGAAAACTAATTGATGTTGGTCCAGCTGTAATGAGCATCGGAATTTTACCTTGGCCCATCGTTTTCATTACAACCGATTTAATCAATGAGTATTTTGGAGAAAAAGGTGTTAGAAAACTTTCCATACTCACTGCCGCTTTAATAGCCTATACGTTTATCGTATTGTTTTTTGCAATGAAAATCCCATCAACAGTTATAAGTTCAGTTAGTACAACACAATTCAATGCTGTTTTTGGACAGAGTCAATTGATTATTGTAGGAAGTATTGTGGCCTTCCTCGTCTCACAACTCATTGATGTATGGATCTTTCATTTTGTAAAAAGACGAACTGGAAGCAAAATGATTTGGCTTCGCAGTACAGGATCTACTGTGATTTCACAATTGTTTGATAGTTTTATTGTTTTGGGAATTGCCTTTTGGTTACCTGGAATTATGGATACTAAAACATTTATCATTTCTGGATTTACTGGTTACACCGTAAAACTACTAATTGCCGTTTTAATGACGCCAATGATTTACTTGGGACATTATTTAATAGAAAAATATATTGCTAAAGATGGAAAATAAAACACGTTGTGCCTGGTGCGAAAAAGACGATTTGTACCGCGGTTATCACGATAACGAATGGGGGAAACCCGTTTACGACGATCAATTATTATTTGAATTTTTAATTCTGGAAACCTTTCAGGCGGGTTTGAGTTGGTATACTATTTTGAAAAAAAGAGAAAACTTCCGAAAAGCATTTCATCATTTTGATTACAAAAAAGTGGCGCAATACAATGAAGCTAAAATTCAGGAATTGCTACAAGATGCCGGAATCATTCGCAACCAACTCAAAATAAGGGCAGCCGTTTCTAATGCAATTGCCTTTATGAAAGTGCAAGATGAATATGGAAGTTTCTCCAACTACATTTGGAATTTCACCGGCGGAAAACCAATTCATAACAATATAAAATTGATGAAAGAAATTCCAGCTACAACGCCTCTTTCCGATGAAATTAGCAAAGATTTAAAAAAACGCGGATTCAAATTTGTGGGTTCAACCGTAGTGTATGCACACATGCAGGCAACCGGAATGGTAAATGATCATGTGGTGGATTGTTGGACTCAGAATTAGTGTTCAGTGGAAAACATTATTTCGAGAATTATATTGTAAAGAAATTAACTTTTCAACACCAGCATAAACGCATCTCTCGAAATTTCAAAAGCGCCTAGTTTTTCCAAATGGTCGTTGTGTACCTGACAATCTAAAAGTTTATAGTTGTTCTCTTTTAAATATTCGATGAGTTTTACAAAAGCTACTTTACTGGCATTGGGCACTTTTGAAAACATACTTTCGCCACAAAAAACATGTCCTAAATCAACGCCGTACAAACCGCCAACCAATTCGTTGTTTTGCCATACTTCCAACGACATGGCGTGACCACGTTCATGTAATTGTGTGTATGATTTTATAATATCATCTGTAATCCAAGTGCCTTCTTGACCCTTTCGTTCTGCATTTTGACAATTGCAAATGACATCGCTAAAATTTTTATTGATGGTCACTTCAAAAATATTTCGGTTGATGATGTTCCGCAAACTTTTAGCAACCTTATAATCATTCGGATTTATAACCATTCGTGTTGATGGTGACCACCAAAAAATAGGTTCGTCTTCATTAAACCAAGGAAATATTCCGTTGCGATAAGCCAAAAGCAATCGTTCTACAGACAAATCGCCACCAACAGCTAAAATGCCTTCGTAGGAAGCTTCTGAAACGGGTGGAAAATAAAGTTCTTTGGTTAGGAAATACATTTGGAAGTACGATTTACGAAGTTGGAAGTAAGAAGTGATTTATCAAAATAAAAAAGAATTTAGAAAAATGAGAAGTTCCCAAATTTCTAAATTCTCACTTTATACTTCGTACTTCTAACTTCGTATTTCTAATATTAAAAAGGTAAATCGTCGTGCTCTTCTTCTTTAAAATCAGTTGCTGGAGCAAATGCTTCTGCTACTGGAACTGGAGGTATTTGAGCAGCAGCTGGAGCTTCCGCCTGTATTTTTTCGATTCTCCAACCTTTAATAGAATTAAAATATTTGGTTTCTCCTTGCGGATTCACCCATTCTCTTCCACCTAAATTGATAGAAACTTTTACATTTTCACCAACCGAAATCGTATTTAATAAATCACTTTTATCTTGAACGAATTCAATCATAATGCTTTGTGGATACTGCTCATCGGTAGTAACAACTAATTCTCTTTTTTTAAATGTTGGACTCACTTGTTGTTCTGCTCCAACTACTTTCACTTTTCCTGAAACTTCCATAATCTAATTGTTTATTGTTTTGCTAAAAGCACTTTCCAAGCGGTTAGCACTTCATTTTTATCTAAATATTCTTTGGCTAATTGGTGTTTTTTTGCTTCATCATCAGCACTTAAAACGCCTTTCACTTCAAAATTTTGTTTTACAAATATAGTAATTTCTTCTTCTGTAGGCAAGGATTCTACATTTCCTAATTTACCTAAATCGTTACCGTTAAAAACGGAACTTTCCTTAACAAAATCAGGAATAAAATCGACACCAATTCCTAAAGTTGTTAACGGTTTTTCAACTTCAAACAAACCTTTATTCGCTCTCGAATACCAATTAGCTCCCAAACGAGAAACCAAATCTATTTTTACAGGATCGATAACGCCATTATCATCTAAAATCTTTTCGTCTATGTGCATTTTCAATACTTCGCAAACAATCATATTTCCGGCGCCGCCTTCTTTTCCTAAGGCGATAATTTCGATAACTTTGCATTCAAATTGCACTGGACTTTCAGCCACGCGATACGGTTTTATCACTTCTGACGGAATCGGTGTTAAACCCGATTTTAAAAACTCATTCACTCCGGCAACATATTCTGTACTAGACAGCGAAACCTGCTGCACCATATCAAAATTTACTACGTTAATCACCACTTGACCAGTTGCTTCACAATTCATCAACGTATGCTTTACCGAATTATCACGAACTCTTCGCGCAGGCGAAAAAACCAATATCGGCGGATTAGCACTAAAAATATTAAAGAAACTAAAAGGCGATAAATTGGGTTTCCCCTTTTTGTCTAAAGTACTCGCAAATGCTATAGGCCGCGGACCGATGGCGCTTTGCAAATAGCCTTGTAATTTAGCTGTAGTAACTTCTTTTGGATCAATAGTTAACATAAAATTCGAATTTGAACAAAGATATAAAATTCAATTTAGGAATTAATCAATTTAAATTTTAACCACATAGATTTTTAAATCTTTGAAAAGACGCTTCGCTCTATTTAGAAAACAATAGACTATGTTTAAAAATTATTTTCTATGATTCTATGTGGTAAAATTTAACACTAGACTGTTCGTTTTTTTTTCAGTAATCATTTTTTCCTTACTTTTAAACAAAAATTACTACATGCAATTTTCCGAAAGAAGAAACGTAACACGTTGGATTATCATTCTGGCTTCTTTTATTATCATTTCCCTTATTTTGTGGAATACCTATACCTTTTTTCAAATTTTTAAAAATGAAGAACGTTCAAAGATGCAACTTTGGGCGAAGGCACAACTCTCATTGCTGAAAGCAGACTTAGAAAACGACAATGTCGATTTGAACTTGGAAGTTTTTCAAAGTAACACAACAATCCCTGTCATCATTACCGAAAACAATGCAATCATTAATAATGCAAATATTGATGAACCTATTTTAAAAGATTCTTTAAAACTACATGACTTTTGGCAAAAGTTAAAAAAAGAAAATGAACCTATAAAAATGGAATACGATATTGGAAAAGCACAATATCTATATTATGGAAACTCATCTTTAATCAACAAATTAAAATATTATCCTGTTGCTTTGTTATTGATAATTTTTCTGTTTGGCGCGTTGATTTATAATTTTTACAGAAGTACCAAAATGGCAACGCAAAACAAACTTTGGGCAGGAATGGCAAAGGAAACAGCGCATCAAATTGGCACGCCGTTGTCGTCATTAATTGGCTGGCTCGAAATTATGAAAGCCGATAACGTCGACGAAACTACCATAACTGAAATCGAAAAAGACATACACCGTTTACAAACCATCACCGACCGATTTTCTAAAATTGGCTCCGAACCAATATTGGAATCTAAAAACATTATTGATGAAACTAGAGATTCTTTCGACTATTTAAAATCGCGTTTTTCGAAACAAGTGGAATTTAGTTTTACAGCTCCAAAATCGCCAATACCCGTTTCATTAAATTCGGCTTTGTACAGTTGGACGATTGAAAACCTAATGAAAAATTCTATTGACGCTATGAAAGGAAGGGGAAAACTAAAAATAGTTATTGAAAATGAAGGCCTTTTTGTTAAAATAAATGTCAATGATTCCGGAAAAGGAATTCCCAAAAATCAATTTAAAAGGGTTTTTGAGCCAGGATTTACGACCAAAAAACGAGGTTGGGGATTGGGATTATCGCTTACAAAACGAATCGTTGAAGAATACCACAAAGGAAAAATCAAAGTCTTAAAATCGGAAATCGGAAAAGGAACTACGATGCAAATGAGTTTTAAAAAAATAAACTAATTGGTTTTTCTAATTACCGTTTTATAGAACATCTTTTCTCTTTCGGATTTGTCTTTAGTTAGGTATTCATTCACAAAATTTAAATGTGTTTCAAAATTATTTTTTGAATTATTAATAGCATTTTTTAGAGTCTTTAAATTGGCTACATTTTCTTTTGGAACATCATTAATTTCATTTATATCATTTTGACATTGTGAAATTAAATCATACGGAATTTGTATTTTTTCTTTTATCATTTCATCAGAAACCAATGGCGTAAATTTAGCACTTCTGTATTTTAAAAATTGTGAAAAAAGCACATTTGCCTTGTTCAAATTAGCTACTATTATTTGAATTTTAGCATTGCTATCGTTTTGATTTTTATTGTTAATTTTTTGATTTTCATAGTCGATTTTCTTCTTTTGAAAGTCCAATCGATCAGAAATTAATCTGTTTTTTAATCCGTTTTTTTCAATTCTTTCAGCACTGGCTTTTGCTTTTTCTATATCTGATAAACCTTGAAAAGTAATTATTTCATTTGTAAAATCAAATTGTACACTTTTATTTTCTGATACAACTTTGTTATCGTAAAACTCTTGATTGGTAATTGGATATTCCGAAAATTGCCATAAATAATCAAACGGCATGTGAGAAGAAATTAAACTTTTCGGTTCTGCTTTGTAGTATTTATTGTTTACTTTTTTAACATATTTTTCATTTTCTACATAGCCAGCTCCCCAAGTTGGATCGTATAAATACCAAATACCATCTATTTTTGAAGCACACCAAACATGCGATAATGGCGCTACTTTTCCATACGTTTTTGTGTAACCTTCAATAAGAATAATTTCGATTCCCAACTTACTAGCAATATCTTTAAACAACTCTGCATAATGCATACAAACTCCTTTTTTTGTTCGTAAAACATTAGCGATTTTTTCTTCTGATGTTTGCGGCTTTTGATTAAGCATATTTTCTACATCATAACTTATGTTCGTAGCAATCCAATAATATGCAGCTCGTAATTTATCGTCGGTTGTGGTAAAGTTTTTTGCAATATAATTTGCAATAAAAGTGGTTTTTGATTCAGAATTTTTTGAGATTTCGGAAATTTTTTTGTCGATTACATCATATTCTGTTGTGTTTTGAGCAACAACAAAATTTAAAACAAAAAAGCTAAATAGCATTAAGATAGTACGCATTTTAAATTTTAAATTAATTACAAATTTTCTTTTATCCTAATCACTAAATCTTCAAAGTCTTCTTTGGTTAAAGACACTTTATTTTGAAAACGCATTTCATCCATTTCGTTTAACGGAATTAGATGCACGTGAGCGTGAGGTACTTCCAATCCTATAACTGCCATTCCAATTCTTTTACAAGGAATCGTTTTTTCGAGTGCAACAGCAATTCGTTTTGAAAACTGCATCAATCCCAAATACAAATCATCTTCGATGTCAAAAATCTTGTTGATTTCTTGTTTCGGAATACAAAGGGTATGTCCTTTTGCATTTGGATTTACGTCTAAAAAAGCCAAATAATTATCATCTTCGGCAATTTTATAACACGGAATTTCTCCGTTTATTATTTTAGTGAATATGCTAGGCATAATGAAATATTTTATTTAATAAATTCAGACACTATGATTATGGGATTGCTTTGCCACGTTCCTCGCAACTCCTCGCAATGCCTTAATCACGAGAAATTTCTAGCACTTCAAATTTCAAAGTTCCGTTTGGAACCGTAATTTCTGCTACTTCTCCAACAGATTTTCCTAGCAATCCTTTTCCTATTGGCGAGGTTACGGAAATCTTTCCGGTTTTTAAATCGGCTTCACTTTCGGCAACCAAAGTATATTTCATTTCCATTCCATTCGCTTGATTTTTTATCTTCACATTCGATAATACCAATACTTTTGAAGTGTCTAAATGACTTTCATCTATCAAACGAGCATTCGAATTTACTTCTTCCAATTTAGCAATACGCATTTCTAACATTCCTTGGGCTTCTTTTGCTGCGTCGTATTCTGCATTTTCAGACAAATCCCCTTTATCTCTTGCTTCTGCAATATCTTGAGATGCTTTTGGACGCATCACGCTTTTTAAATGATCTAATTCTTCTCTTAATTTTTTTAATCCTTCTACGGTGTAATACGATATGTTACTCATAATTTCCTTTCATTTTTTGCTGCTGTTTTTATATCATTATATTTAACAGCAACGATTTATTCTAATTGTTGTATATCAAAAAAACGAATTCATCGTTATTCTAAAATAGAAAAAATCCCATCGGAACGGGATTTCTTTTTTCAAAGATATATTCTTGTTTATAAAATGCTTAATTTTGTTCGGTAATGTTTCACAAAGTTAAACAATTTATTTTTGTGCAACACTTTTTTTAATGAAAAATAAAATGAAAAAGATATTTTTAATTGCTGTTTTAATTGCTGTAACATTTAGTTGTAATAAAGACAAAGTCAGCAATAACAATCCGTATCTACCTAACTATGGTTTTAATGTAGAAATTAACAGAAGTTTACCTTTATACAATTCTTTAAATTTTTCAGGAAATGCAATCAAAGTTAATATCACTGGAGCCGGAATAAGAGGATTAATTGTCATCAATACCGGAAGCGGCATTTTAGCATTTGATGGCGCTTGTCCGAATCAAGATTTGACGAGTTGTTCGACTTTAACTTTAAGCGGAATTACAGCAACTTGCCCATGTGACAGTGCAGCATACAATTTATATACGGGACAAAGTCCGGGGAAACCATATCCTTTAAAGCAATATCGCACCGAAGTCATCGGAAGCATTGTCAGAATTTACAATTAAAAAAGAGCCAAGTTCATTTCAAACTTGGCTCTTTTTAATTAGAATTTCAAATTCAATCCGAGTAAAAAATGAATCCCAGATTGCGGATAATAGTACGGATAAACATCATACATATAGCCGTTTGAAACGTATTTTTTATCCAAAATATTATTTACCAATCCAGAAAAAACTATCGATTTGAACACCGATTTTGGATTGATTTCAAAAGAAATATTCAAGTCATTGACAAAATAATCGGGTAATTTAGCATTTGACAGTTCGATGTTGTTCATAAATTGCTCGCCAACAAATTTAGAAAGCAACGAAATCTGAAGCTTTTCGATGGGTTGGTACATAAAAACATTTCCGGCAATTACACTTGGTGAATACGCGATTTCTTTGTTTCCGAAATTCGTTTCATTGGCATTCAAATCGACATTCGTATTATTGCTTAAAGTGAAATTTGGACGAATAGTTACTTTTTTAGAAATGGCAATTGTAGCTTCCATTTCGAAACCTAATCGATAACTTTTCTCACTGTTGGAGCGTATTGGATTACCAACTTCATCCAAATTTCCGGTAAGAATTAATTGATCTTTGTACGCCATATAATATAGGTTAGCATTGATTTTTACTTTATCAGAAGTAAAACGCCAACCCAATTCAAAATCATTTAACTTTTCTGGTTTTGCATTTCCGCTTTCATAATCAGTTCGGTTCGGTTCGCGATTGGCTCTTGCATACGAAAAATACAACGTGTTTTTGAGATTAAAAACATAATTCAAACCGGCTTTCGGATTGAAAAAAGTAAACTTGTCATCAACTAAATTAGCTTGAACACCATTGGCTTTGTAATTCACAGATCGGAATTGCAAATCGCCAAAAAGACTGATTTTTTTAGTGATTTGATAATTGATTTTTGCGAAAATATTTCCGTCGGTTTTGTCTCCATAGTCATCATAATACCGGTCGCCCAATTCGCTTGTTGAAGCAAATCGCGACCAAATTACTTTACCAAAATGGTCGCCTTGATACTTATTCCAGCCACCGCCAACGATAAAATCCACCGTTTCATTTTTATAATTTACCGAAAAAGTAGTTCCGTAAAAATCATTGTCCAACCATTTCTGGCGAATCAAATCGGTTGCTGTTTCAGCGCCAACGGGTGTTAATCCATAATCTAAAAAATCGGCATCTTCTTTATAGTTTTCATAATAGCCTTTTCCTTTGGTGTAATGAAAAGCCAAATTCATATTCCAGTTTTGAGAAAACTTTTCATTCCAATGCAATTGATAATGATCTTGCTGGTAATTGTCGGTTTCATTGTCATAAAATCGCGTGTTTCCAAACTCATCAGTAAAAATTCCAATCGAATTAAAAGTCCTGTTGGTTGCTAATGTTTCGGCGTCAATTCCATAATACGATTGGTACGTACTTTCCGTTCCTCCAAATACCAATGCTTTAATCAAAGTGGTTTTTCCGACATACGTTCCTTGTAAAAAATACGATTTCAAATCTGACCAAGCCCTGTCAACATAACCATCCGATTTAATTACCGACAATCTTCCTGCCAATTCTAAGCAATCATTCATTAAACCCGAACTGAATTTGACGGTATGTTTATGCGAATTAAAACTCCCAACCGAATTTGCAATTTCGCCCGTTGCTTTTTTAGAATACGAATCGGTTAACATGTTCAAACTCGCACCAAAAGCTCCAGCTCCGTTTGTAGAAGTTCCGACACCGCGTTGCAATTGCAAACTTTCGACAGACGAAGCAAAATCGGGCATATTTACCCAATAGGTTCCGTGACTCTCCGAATCGTTGTAGGGAATTCCGTTGATGGTAATGTTGACACGCGAGGCATCGCTTCCGCGAACGCGAATTCCGGTGTAACCAAATCCGTTTCCAGCATCAGAAGTAGTAACAACTGAAGGCAAATAATTTAACAATATCGGAATATCTTGTCCCAAATTTCGAGAAGCGATTTCCTTTTTGTTGACATCCGAAAAAGCAACGGGTGTATTTTTGTTGACTCGAATAGCAGCAACCAGGACTTCGTCGAGTTGGTTGATGGTGTCTTTCGACTTTTCTTGTGAGAAGGAGGCAATAGGCAATAGGCAATAGGCAATAGGTAGTAGTAATCTAATGGCTTTTGGCTTTTGGCTTTTGGCTATTCGTTTAAATAAAAATTTCATTCGTAAAATGATTACGAATAAAAAGAGGTAATTATTCTTGGTTAAAAAAAAATGATTTGTTTCCTGTAACAATAGCTAGCGTGCACACTATTTCTTGTCACTTTTCCTTAAACAGCATTACCTGTTCTAAGTTCATTGGGTATAATCTCAGCTGTCATTCTGAATTTAGTTCAGAATCTAGCACCCCTTTTGAGACGAGTCAAAGATACTAATTAATAATTAACAATTGATAATTGATAATTGACAATTGACAATTGACAATTGACAATTTAAATTTCGGGTTTTTTGCGGTTTTGTTTTATTCCGGCAACGGAAGATTTATCTTTTAATCGTTTTTCGACAACCGATTTCGGGACTTTTGTTGCTTTTCGCTCTTTGGGAACAAGTAGCGATTTTGTGATGATTTCTAAAAATCGCTTCGTAACAATTTCTTTATTTTTGAGTTGACTTCGGTCTTCATCGCAATTTAAAATTAGAATTCCTTCTAATGTGAGTTTGGATTTTAATTTTTTTTGCGCGCGTTCTTTTTCTTCTTCATCTAATGCTAATGAATTCATTACATCAAAAGTTAAAACTACTTTGGATGACACTTTGTTTACGTTTTGCCCGCCAGGACCAGAGCTTCGAACTGCTTTAAATTGTAGTTCGTTCAATAACACATCAGTTTTCATATTGTGGTTGGTGAGCGGGTTTTAGCAAGTCGTTAACTGTCTTCACTGGATTGAAAGTAACCAATGGTACTTCGACAAAAACCGTTATCCATTTTGCCATAGCTCCATTCCATAAACCTGGTAATTCATATCCTTTTAGGTCGGTGCCTTTGCTGTTTTTGTGGACAATAAAACCAGTTCCGGAATCGATGAATTGTAGTAGATCGAATTTTTCTCCTTTAAAATTTTTTATGGCACAAACCAAATCTACCGGATTAAAATGAGTGGCTTTTTGCAAAACTTCTGCTTGTTCAAAATTATGTATGTCTACCTGAGAGCTTTCCACAATTTGCAACGACACATTTCCTTTAGGACTTCTTACCCAAAACGGTCCGCCGCCGGGTTCTCCTTCATTTTTCACCATTCCGCATATGCGAATTGGTCGGTTGAGTTTATTTTTTATGAAATCAATTTTATTGTCTAACGTATATTTATAAAAATCATCCAAAACAGCGATATTAAGTTTTTGCGTAATGAAACTGATAATATTCGGAATGTCATTTTCGGCTATATTTTGATTCTCAATGTCGGTAAGGGTTTTAAAAACCTGTTGCTGCAAATCCAATAGAATACCTGCCAATCCTTTTTTATACAAAGTGATTTCTCCGATATGATTTCGGATAACATTGTCAATGTTTTTGATAAAAATCACATCGGCATCCAATTCATTAAGGTTGTTAATAAGGGCGCCGTGTCCACCAGGGCGAAAAACCAATTGTCCGTTGTCTTTTCGGAATGGTTTGTTTTGCATATCCACAGCAATGGTGTCGGTACTTTTATGTTGATATGAAAAGCTAACGTGAGTAGTTGTTCCCGAGGTTGTTTCTACTTTGTCCATAACCTGAGCAATAATATTTTTGAATAATAACTCATGATTTTCAGAAACCGTCAAGTGCAAATACGACACCGAATTGGAACTAGCGTAAAAAGCACATTCATTCAAATGTTCCTCAACTGGCGTGGTAATGTGCAAATCGTATTTATGAAAAGCCAATGTGCCTTTAGGTTTATTGGCAAAATCAAAATGATCTAAGGCGATCATTAATTTGATAAAAAGATAACTTTTTTCGTTTCTTTCGAGTGAATAATAGTCGGAATACAATTCTTTTAGTTTGGATTTCACTTCCTCATAAAAAGGAAATTTTTCGATTCCGGCTAAAAAAATTGGTAATTTTTTATCGTTTTTTCGGTTAATGTAAGCGTTTATGGTTTCGTTTTCGTGATCGAATTCATTCAGAAATTCATTCAGAAAATTGAACATACGACTCGCTGCACCTGAAGCAGGAACGAATTTTTTTAATTTTAAATTTGATTTTTTAGTGTCAAATTTAGCTGCAAAATCTTGGAATCCGTCAGCATCCAATTTCACAATACCATCATTGATGGTTGCTGGTTTTTCTAAACAAATCTTAGGAATTCCCGACTGAAACAACAACAATTCTGCTTCGATTTTGTTTAAAGCAATTCCTTGCGTTTTGATTTGCTCAAAATCAGCTTCGGTAAAACCATATCTCTTAACTAAACTGTCTTTCTTTGTAAAGTTTTCTTCCATTCTAAATAGCCAAAAATGGCAATAATTGTAAATAATAAGTATTGAATGCTTGTAAAAGTATACCCTTTTGCGAAATATAATGGAATAGAAATCAAATCGCCTAATATCCAAAATAGCCAGTTTTCAATTTTTCGTTTGGCCATAAGCCACATTCCAACAAAGAAAACGCCTGTCACAAAGGTATCCACATACGATGTCCAGTGGGTAAATTTATTAAAAAATAAATAAACTGCCACTACAAAAAGAATTGTAATAACAAATAGTAATACCGCTAATTTCTTTTCGTGGTTTGAAATTTTTGCAATTGGGTGTATTACTTTTTCACCGTCTTTTCTTGTCCAATGGTACCAGCCGTAAATGCTCATGATAAAATAATAGGCGTTGATCATCATATCACCCAGTAGCGACCATTTCCAAAGTAGAAAAACATAAATTGCCGTGTTTATCAATCCCGTTGAAAAAACTAAAATGTTGTCCTTTTTGGCATACCAAACACTGAGCAACCCGAAAAAAACCGCCGTGATTTCG
>JAYVFV010000196.1:0-3208 GCA_043772885.1 Flavobacteriales bacterium | reverse complement strand
GCAAAGCCACAACAATAATCGAAGGCTACGAAGGCAGTGAAGACGATTTCAAATTATTAGCCAAAGAACTAAAAACAAAACTGAGTGTTGGCGGCACTTTTAAAGACGATAGCATTATTATTCAAGGCGATTATCGCGATAAAATAATGACTCTTTTAGTTGCTAAAGGATTCAAGGTAAAACGAGTTGGCGGCTAAACAAATACTAATTAATTAAAAATTATGATACAATCTTCAGAATTAATATTAAACCCCGACGGAAGTGTTTATCACCTTAATCTAAAACCAGAACACATTGCAAAAGACATCATCTTTGTTGGTGATCAAAATAGAGTGGAGAAAATTACAAAACACTTCTCGAGTATTGAATTCTCTCAACAAAAACGTGAATTCAAAACACAAACCGGAATCTACAAAGGGAAAAGAATTACCGTAATGTCAACCGGAATTGGTCCCGATAACATCGATATTGCCATGAACGAATTGGATGCTTTAGTCAATATCGATTTAGAAAAAAGAACCATCAAAAAGGAATTAACTTCGTTAAACATCATCCGAATTGGGACTTCCGGTTCGCTACAAGTCGATGTGCCTTGCGATAGTTTTGTTATGAGTCAGTTCGGATTGGGATTGGACAACATGCTTCGCTCCTATTTGATTGATGACATTTCAGAAATTGAAATGGAAAATGCCTTTATAAAACATACCAATTGGGACATGAGAAAAGGTCGTCCTTACATAATTAAAGGAAGTAAAATTCTTGAAAAAAGATTGGAAAGCGACATCATCCATAAAGGGATTACGGCAACTGCTGGTGGGTTTTACGGTCCACAAGGTCGCGTATTGCGATTGGGAATTCAAGATGCTGAACTGAATTCTAAAATGGATAATTTCGCATTTGAAGACGACAGAATTACCAATTTTGAAATGGAAACTGGTGCTATTTACGGACTCGGATTACTAATGGGACACCAATGTTTATCGCTAAATGCTATAATTGCCAATCGTGCTTCGGGAACCTTCAGCTCTGATCCGTACAAAGCTGTTGATGCCTTAATCGCTTATACTTTGGATAAATTGGCAGAATAATTTGTTGATTTAAATAATAAATAATTTCTAAAATGACCTTCCGTTTTACCTGACATACCAACAATTTAGAACAACTAAAATCCTTTTATATAACTATTTTAGGATTGCAATTGCTTGGTAGTTTTGAAAATCACAATGGTTATAACGGTGCATTCCTTGGAAAACCCAATGAAAACTGGCATTTAGAATTCACACAATCTGATGTTAAAGCCAATCCTACTTTTGATGACGATGACATTTTAGTTTTTTATCCCAACACTAAAATTGAATTGGAAGTAATTAAAGAAAATTTAAAGTTACATACCATCGAATTTATTAAAGCTACAAATCCGTATTGGAATGATCCTGAAGTTTCTGGAGGTATTATTTTTCTTGACCCTGACGGATTTCGAATAGTAATTTCACATTTAAAAATTGTATAGTGGATTTGCGCTGCAATTGGTCCGAACTTCAAAATCTAAACTAAACTAAACATCTAAACGCATAAACTTCTAAACTTTTTTAAACTTTCACATGAAATCAATCAAAATAGCCGGAGTTCCCGAACATTTCAATCTTCCTTGGCATTTGTGCATTGAAAATGGTGATTTTAAAAACGCCAATATCGATTTGCAATGGACCGATGTTCCAGAAGGAACTGGCAAAATATGCGAAATGCTACGCAAAGGTCAAACCGATATGGCTGTGATTTTGACAGAAGGAATCGTGAAAGATATCGTTGCTGGAAATCCAAGTAAAATTATTCAAATATATGTCGAAACTCCTTTAATTTGGGGAATTCACGTAGCTACCCAATCGAAATACAAAACACTTTCCGATTTAGAAAACACTAAAGTAGCAATTTCCCGATACGGTTCGGGTTCACAATTAATGGCATACGTAAACGCCAACAATCAAAAATGGAATACTACTGATTTACAATTTGAAGTGGTGAATACTATTGATGGAGCTGTCGAAGCATTATCAAATGAAACCGCCGATTATTTTATGTGGGAACGATTCATGACCAAACCATTAGTTGATAAAGGGATATTTAGAAGAATTGCCGATTGTCCTACGCCATGGCCTTGTTTCGTAATTGCAGTTCGTGATGAAATGATTTTGAAACATCCGGATACAATTAAAAAAATTCTAGAAATAATAAATTCTAAAACGAAAACCTTTAAAGCTATTCCAAGTATTGACAAGATTTTAGCTAAAAATTACCATCAAAAAACAATAGATATTCAAGAATGGCTCAGTTTAACGGAATGGTCTCAAAAATCATTATCGTCAGCAATGTTGTTAAAAATTCAAAATCAATTATTTGACCTGAAAATTATTGATAAAAAGGGTACTTTTGCTTCAATTGTAAAAGCCATTTAGCTTTTTTGATTTTTGCTTCAGATGATAGAAAAAACAAAACTTTATTATTTATATCTCAAAAACAAACTTACGGTCAAAAAACCTTGGGATATGGTAATTATTTTTGTTTTGAACATTTTAATCGCAATTCCGATTTTCTTAATTGTACATCAAAATCTAATTGATTTGAATTGGATAATTCATTTGGATAGAATATTCCTATTCATTATTCTCATTGTTTTGATTCAATTGCTTTTACAAGCCATGCGAAGAATCACACTTATTACGCTCTTTTTGTATTTAATCATACTTTTTATCGGAACTGTTTTTGGCGGATATGGATTTAAAAGTGTCATCGAAGATTATCGTTACATGATGTATTCTATGTCGGAAGATCCCAATCCACAAGACATTATTATTTCTAAATTATTGCCTTTTCCCAATAAATCAAAAATCCTAAATGCCATCGAATATGAAAATCCAAAAGTCAGAAATTTTGCTTTAATGGCAACGACGAAACACTTTAAAAATGTGAAAGGCTATAACGACTATTATACATTAATTCAATGTTTTGCGGTTTTTAAAGAAATCAATTCGCGTTGGAATTACGTTAGTGATCCCAAAGGTAAAGAATACATTGCCACGGCGAGTGAATCGTTAAAATACTTATCCGGAGATTGCGATGATCATTCCATTTTAATAGCGGCTTGTATTCGTTCTATTGGTGGAGTACCGAGATTAATTCACACCGACGGACATATTTATCCTGAAATTCT
>JAYVFV010000195.1:0-3215 GCA_043772885.1 Flavobacteriales bacterium | reverse complement strand
GATAAATGCCGTTGGTTTTGGAGGAAATGCCGTGAGTATTTTGTTATCGAAGCATCATTGATTCTCTAATTGCTTTACTTTTTCATACACCAAATTGCTTTCCCAACCTTTTCGAAGTAAATAATCGCAACATTTTTTGCGTTTTTTTAAAGCGTTTTTTTCGGTGATTGCATCCCAATTTTTTTCGGCGAGTAGTTGAAAAGTAGTTTCGTATTCGGTTTCTGGAATTTCTTTTAGCGATTTCGTAATTAAATAATCGGAGATTTTACGGACTTTAAGTTCGCTTTTAATTCGAATTTTTCCCCACTTTTTTTGATGGAATTTACCAATAGAAAATGCCAATGCAAATCGTTCTTCATTAAGAAAGTTCTCATTAATAAGGTGAACAATAATTTGATTTTTTTCTTCGGAAGAAATAGCAAATTCCTTCAGTTTTTCGTTTACCTCAACATGGCACCGCTCTTGATACGAAGAGTAATATTCTAACTTTTGTGCAATTTCTGAAATGCTAATTGATTTTGAATCCAAAATATTGAATTGAAATAAAGGATTATTTTCCTTTTGTAGAAGCTTCTAAATTTCTTTCTATTTTATGTTCAGGTCGTGTCCATTTTGGTTTTTCACCTAACGATTGGTATTGCGAATCTACAGCTTCTACGGTTTCAGGTTGTGCTACTTTTACAAAAGGTTTTTGTGGAATCAATCCTAACATTTCAAACATTTTCATGTCTTCATTTACATCTGGATTTGGAGTCGTTAATAATTTATCGCCAGCAAAAATAGAATTGGCTCCGGCAAAAAAGCACATGGCTTGACCTTCGCGACTCATGTTCATTCTTCCTGCTGAAAGTCGCACTTGCGTTTGTGGCATTACAATTCTAGTGGTTGCCACCATACGAATCATTTCCCAAATTTCAACTGGTTTTTCTTCTTCTAACGGAGTTCCTTCAACAGCTACTAAAGCATTGATTGGAACGGATTCTGGTTGCGGACTCAACGTAGATAATGCCACTAACATTCCGGCTCTATCTTCGATAGATTCTCCCATTCCGATAATTCCACCACTACAAACGGTTACATTTGTTTTACGAACATTTTCGATAGTTTGCAAACGGTCTTCAAAACCACGAGTGGAAATTACTTCTTTATAATATTCTTCGGATGTATCTAAATTGTGATTATAAGCATACAAACCTGCTTCTGCTAAACGATGTGCTTGATTTTCGGTAATCATCCCAAGCGTACAACACACTTCCATATCTAACTTATTGATAGTACGAACCATTTCTAATACTTGGTCAAATTCAGGTCCGTCTTTTACATTTCGCCACGCAGCTCCCATACAAACACGAGAAGAACCGCTTGATTTTGCGCGTAAAGCTTGTGCTTTAACTTGATTTACCGACATTAAATCGTTGCCTTCAATATCGGTATGGTACCGAGCAGCTTGAGGACAATAGCCACAATCTTCTGGACATCCGCCTGTTTTTATTGATAATAAAGTAGCAACTTGAACCACATTTGGATCGTGAGATGTTCTGTGTATTGTTGCTGCTTCGTACATCAAATCCATAAGCGGTTTGTTGTAAATTGCAATAATCTCTTCTTTAGTCCAATTGTGTTTAATGACGCTCATTTGATGCAAATTTTATTGCACCAAAAGTAGTTAATTTGTTTTAAGAAACAAAACTTGTAAAAACGCTGTTTTTCTTTAACTCCCCGATTTTGTTTTGTTTTGCCAAAACTGCATACTTACAAAAACTACTACTAAAGCAGAAGCGATTCCTTCAAATAACAATCCGAAAACATACTCCGTTACTGTTGGGGTTCCTGCGAATAAAATTCCATCCGAAAGGTGGTTTAAATAAGCCTGACCCCCTTTGTAATATACATACAAAACTAAAGCAATTACACTTAGTAAAACCCCAATTGTTGCTGTTATAGCTGAAGATATTAGATTTGGAAGATACCCTAATTCTTTTTCCTTAAAATTAGAATGTAAAGTTAGATGAATCCCTAAATAGACAATAAATACATTAAAAAAACGCAAGTAGTGGACATTGGATAATCCTAGAATTTGCATTAAAAAAAAGTAAGCTGACAGACCAACAAATATTATAAATCCATTAATAAATTCTTTAGGTAATTTCATAATGATACATTTTATTGTTAAAAATATAAAACAAGTCTATCAAATTTATGAAAAATAAGTGTAGTAACTTAAAATTGACAGAAAAATAAAAATTATGTTGGCTCTTTATAACGCAGAAATATAATTAATAGCGAAGGATTGGTCTTTGGTGATTTGAGTTTTCAAATCGGCTAATGATTTAAATTTGACTTCTTCTCTAATATACTTGATAAACACAATTTCAATATTTTGATTGTAGATGTCTTTATTAAAATTCAAAAAATGAACTTCTATAGTTTGAGTATCTCCATTAAGAGTTGGACGATTACCGATGTTCATTATTCCGTAAACCAATTGATTTTCTATAAATGATGACACGATGTAAACCCCTTTTTTCGGAATTAATTTGTATGCTTCATTGATCTCAATATTAGCCGTTGGGAAACCAATCGTTCTGCCGAGTTGTTTTCCTTTAACAACTTTGCCTGTTATTGAATAATTGTAACCCAAGTAATTGGTTGCCGTTTCAATATCACCTTCCAACAAAGCATTTCTTATTTTGGTAGAACTAACGGCGATAGCTTCAATTTCTTCGACAGCGATTTGCTCGATTTCAAAATCATACTGCATTCCAAATTGAATTAAATCGGAAATATCTGCTGTTCTATTTCTGCCAAAACGATGATCATAACCAATCACAATTTTTTGAACCTTAAGTTGGTCTACTAATATATTTTTTACAAAATCTGCTGCTGAAAGTTGTGAAAACTCTTTATCAAAAGAATGTATAATTAAATTATCTATGCTTAATTGTTCTAATAGTTTTACTTTTTCTTCCAAAGTGTTGAGTAATTTTATAGTATTATCATGCTGAAGCACCATTCTTGGATGGGGGAAAAAAGTTAAAACGACACTTTGGCAATTTTCGCTTTTTGAAATTTGCGATAACTTAAGCAATATCTTTTGATGACCAATATGAACACCGTCAAAAGTTCCAATAGTAATAATGGCTTTTTGGGATGAAACGTAAGAATTAATCGAATTAAATGTTTTCAAATTACATTAAATGAAGATGGTGCGAATT
>JAYVFV010000194.1:0-3220 GCA_043772885.1 Flavobacteriales bacterium | reverse complement strand
TGAATAATAAAATGAGGTTTACCTCATTTAACATATAGCGAAAGTTATTTAGAGCATCAGAAAACCGGCAAGAATTCTAATACAGCTCATGGATATACTGTTCGCCTACGCAATGCGTGGGCTCGGTTTATCGTGGCTGTGGGTGCTTGCCGGTACCTCTGATGCTGATGATCGATGTCCCACGCAGCTTGTTTTGGGTTGTGGGCATCTCAATTATATGACTCATGAAAAAGGAAAAAATCAATCAACCCAGTAGTGATTTACAAACCTTTATGGATGTAAACCATATAAATTCCTTAGAAGAACTCCTAAGTATTTCGGATGAGGTATTGATTGCCATGCCTGGTTTTGGATGGCATTTGTTGAAGGAAATACTATTTCTTCGTAAGGTTCAATAATTCTATGATTTTTTCTTTGATGGACGTTTTGGTAGTTGTTTCTACATTGTAGAATTTAGAACTCAAACTATCAATTGAAATGTTATCCGTTACATTGGTTTTAAAATTTTCTGAAATCATTCTAAAGACATCTCTATGATTGGTGTGTTTTATAATACCTACTTGCATAAGAATATTTATAAAATAGCTGATTTGGGCAACAGATAGTCCAATCAATATTTTGTTTTTTGCATCTGTCGGTTTAATGATTTCCTTATTACTCTCTCCCAGGTTCCTCTTCTTATTTATGAATTCAATCTCCTCTTCTATCCAATTACAGATTTGTTCTTTTATCTCTGGTAGTTTATCTATAAATGATTTTTTAATTTTACTGCGGTGTTGGTTGAACTTTTTGAGTTTGCTGTACAGCATTTCCAATCGTTCTATGTCTGTTTCGCATTGGTTTAATTCGAGTTCTATAACATTGGTTTTATAGTTTAGAAACCTAAACGAGTTGATATTCAAATCCATTAACCAATCGCATACCTCTTTATCTTCAACATGGTTTGGATTTTCCAGTAGTAATTGAGACAACTCCATGATGTATTCGGTTGCATAGTTGAATTGGTAGTATGTGATTTTATTTTGTATGTTGATAGTTGACAAGAGTATAATAGGTTCAAAAAGTATTTTGAGCAATTCTTGGTTCATTTCCTTTGCCAGCAGAGAGTCTCTAACAAAGTTCAATTTTGGTTTGATTGCGTATTCGTTCATAAGTACCGTTCGCTGTGGTACCATGATGTTTACATTGAGATAATCGTTGTATTCTTTTTCAATAAAAAGCAGCAGTTTTTCTAATTTTAAATAAATGATTTTTAGACAATCTGTTTTATCATATTGGTTTGAATATTTATACAGTTCATTATTGGTTTCGGGATTAATTGTTTTGATTAAGCTGTTCAACTGGGTTTCCATTGCCAATTGGTTCTTGTGGATGTAATGCTCGATTTTGATGTTTGATTTTAACGTGAATACCTTTTCTTTAATCGCTAGTTTGACACTTTGGTTTTCTTCCATCAATAATTGATGGCAATAGAGAAAGAAACGTTCTTTTGGATTTACTTCACTAATGGAGCATTTTTCATAGACGAAAAAAGAATTTTGGCTTTGTGGGTCAGTTGCAAAAAGAATAGTCTCTCCAGTAAATTGGATATTTTTTTTTAATACTGGGATGTAATTTTCAAATTCGTTGAAATTGAAAATAGTTTTTAGTTCCAGCCGAGGAACATCGGGATGGAAAGAGTGTTTAGGTTTACTGATTTTGATTGTTTCAGTTTCTTCTCGTTTTGAGATTGTCACTCTGTAAACCCGATATGAATCGGTCTCTTTTTTAATCAATTCGTTTAGAATGATTTTGTTTGAAACAGTCGTATTTGACTTTACTTGACGTAATAATACGTCATAACAATCCAACAAGTAAGATATTTTCATAGTAGGTAATAAAAATTCTAGCGTTAAATGATCAACCGATAAAAAAATATGTTTTTGAAAATTAAGCAACAATATGGGCAATAGTGTTGCTTAATTTCATGCAATTTAAATAAATATTTACAACTGTTTAATTTTATTATAAATATCCGTTAAACAGCATCTTTTTTATTTATTTTATTGTTAAGCATGATGTTTAAGAATTTATCTTTTAGGATTTTCATGTCCTCACTAACTTTTTTATCTAAAACTTTAGCATAATGCTGGGTTGTTCGCAAGTTTTTGTGTCCTAACATTTTGCTTACGCTTTCAATTGGAACGCCATTAGTAAGGGTTACGGTAGTGGCAAAAGTATGACGCGCAATATGAAAAGTTAGTTCTTTATCGATTTTACATACTCCTGCTATTTCCTTTAAATAGGCATTCATTTTTTGATTGGAAAGTATTGGCAGTAGTTTGTTTTGGTTGACTGCTTGTGGATGATCTTCGTATTTGTCAATTATCATTTGTGTTACTGGAAGTATCGGGATTTTGGAAGCGCTTTCGGTTTTTTGACGGTGGGTGAATATCCATTTACCGCCATCAATACCGATGCTGATGTGGAGGTTTGTTAGGTTTTTAACATCGATGTATGCCAATCCAGTGAAGCAGCTAAAAATGAATATATCGCGAACTAAAGACAATCTCTCGGTCCCAAAATCCTTATTGATGACTTCTTGTATTTCCTCTTCTGATAAATACACTCGCTCGACTTCTTTGACTTTCGATTTGTAATTGCTGAAAGGGTTTTTATCAATCCAGTTGTTTGCCAAACAGATTTTAATGATTTTATTGAAATTCTTGATGTATTCCACCGCTGTATTATTAGCACAGTTCCGCTCGGTTCTTAGATAAAATTCGTAATCTGTTACAAAAGCATGATCAATTTTCGTAATGTCGATATCGGTAACATTGTATTTCCAAAGTAGAAACTGTTTGGTGTGTCGAAGTGAAGTTTCGTATCGCTCCAATGTTCCTAGAGCGTACTCTTTACCAATCAAGGCTTTGATTTTATTATTGTGGTCCTGGAAGATGGGAACTAGTGTGCGGATGCGTTCCTTAGTTCCTTGTAATATATTTTTAAATTCTTCAATTGTAAATGTTTTACCTTCTTTTAGTATTTCGAATTGAATTTCATTAATTCTATTTCTTGTAAAATCAAGTAAACTATTAATTGAACGAGCTTCCTCTGAATTTCCCTTCATTCTGCTCGATTCTGATGACCATTTGGATTGGTCAATGAATTTTTTTGTACTGTACTCTAATCTTTTCCCATCGACTGTTAATCTAACATAAATCGGGAATAGTCCATCGGA
>JAYVFV010000193.1:0-3222 GCA_043772885.1 Flavobacteriales bacterium | reverse complement strand
ACATCGTGAAATTGATTGTTGGATGTGCGAGTGCTACTCTTTGAAATTCGTCAATAATATGACGCAATTCGATGGTTTCGGACTTTAAAAAATTACGTCGCGCCGGAATATTAAAGAAAAGATTCTTCACTGCAAACGAAGTTCCTTTCGGAGAAACCGTTGGTTCTTGTGAAATAAATTTACTTCCTTCAATAATAATATGATTCCCTAATTCTTCTTGTGCTTGCTTAGTTTTCATTTCGACATGAGCAATGGCAGCGATAGACGCTAGTGCTTCTCCACGAAATCCTTTCGTGTGTAATGAAAATAAATCTTCCGCTTGACGGATTTTAGAAGTCGCATGACGCTCAAAACACAATCGCGCATCGGTAACACTCATTCCGACGCCATTATCAATCACTTGAATTAACGCTTTTCCAGCATCTTTTATAATCAATTTGATATCGGTTGCTTTGGCATCAACAGCGTTTTCAAGTAATTCTTTAACTACAGAAGCTGGTCTTTGCACCACTTCTCCAGCGGCAATCTGATTGGCAACATGATCGGGAAGTAATTGAATTATGCTTGACATTTTTATATTTAGTGTTCGGTGCTCCGTTTTTAGTAAAATAGCTGAAAAACCAAAGTTAGCAAAATTAAGGAAAATCCATTTGTAATTTAAGTTAAGTTGTTACTAAAAACAGAAAAAACAATCAGTTTTACAACTTAATTTTTTTCTACCAGATTCACAGATTCTACAGATTTCTATATAATCATTTTAAAAAAACTAAAAAATCCCTTTAATCAGTGAATCTGTGGCTAATTAAAAAGAAAAAAACCCATTCAAAAAAGAACAGGTTCAAAATTTATATACAATAGTATTCGAATTGGTCTAACTCATCTCAGAGTTTTTTTTTAATTCTGCCATTTTTATAGCTGCTATTGCCGCTTCTGTTCCTTTATTTCCGTGTATTCCACCACTTCTATCAATTGATTGTTGTTCGGTATTATCGGTCAACAAACAAAAAATTACAGGAACATCGGTTTGTACATTTAAGTCTTTTATTCCTTGTGTAACGCCTTCACAAACAAATTCGAAATGCATGGTTTCACCTTTGATAACGCAACCAATAGTGATTACACAATCGACATTTTGAGTTACAATCATTCGTTGTGCACCGTAAACCAATTCAAAACTTCCTGGAACATTCCAGCGGATAATGTTTTCCTGAACCGCTCCACAATCTAAAAGTGCTGCAATGGCTCCGTTATACAATCCTTCTGTGATGTGTTCATTCCATTCAGAAACAACAATCCCAAACCGAAAATCTTTCGCATTTGGGATTGTGTTTTTATCGTAATTGGATAAGTTTTTATTTGCAGTAGCCATATTTTAATTAGGATTTAGGATTTAGGGATTTAGGAATTGACAAAGAAATCAAAAAATCCTTAATCCTAAATTCCTCATTCCTAAATCATTTATTGCGCCATTCCGATTAAGCCATCGATAGTAGCCGCTTCTGGTGACTGATCGTATTTCTCTTTTATTTGAGTAAAATATTTTAAAGCGTCTGCTTTGTTCCCAAGAGCATAAGCCGTTTGACCCGCTTTTAATAAAAATCTCGGAGCCGTTAATTCATTTGCGCTAGCTTCTGCTGCTTTTACATAATACTCTAACGCTTTTTTAGCATCGTTCTTTTGAGCATACGCATCTCCAATAGCTCCTGTAGCAATTGGTCCCAGCATCACATCATCAGATGAAAATTTTCCTAAATAATCAATAGCTTCTGTATATTTTCCAATGTTTAAATAAGCGATTCCAGCATAATAGTTAGCAATATTTCCAGCATCTGTTCCCGAATATTGATTAGCGATTTCTATTGCTCCTTGTTTTCCTTCAGCACCTTTAAGCACTAAATTAAATAATGAATCTTGTGATTTTTGTACCGTTCCGTCAACTGCTTTTTGGAAATTTTGTTGTGCAACAAATAAATCATCAGCGGCTTCTTGTTCATTTGGTCCAGCAATAAATTTTTGGTACATCAAATAACCAATAGTCACTACTGCAACAGCAGCTAAGAATCCCAAAATGTATTTTTGATTTTTTGCAACAAAATCTTCTGTTCTTGAAGCCGTTTGATCTAAGGCATCAAATGCTTTCGCAGTTGCACTATCTTTAGCATCCACATTTACATTTTCAATAAAATTATTGTCTAATTTTCCTTCTTTTTCTTTTGGTGATTTGAAACCTCTCTTATTATAAGTTGCCATTTAATTTTAATTTAGTGTGCGCAAAAATAAAATTTTTATTCAAATTTAAAAGCGATTTTTGTCGATATTTTTCAATAATTTGCAAGCTTTCCAAAATAGTCAATAAAAAAACACAAGCTTTTCAGCAATAGTAAGTCCTAACAATGTATTTAAAAAAAATTTCTTTATTCAATTATAAAAATTTTTCGGAAGTCAATTACGATTTTGACGCCAAGATTAACTGCTTTGTTGGAAAAAACGGCGTTGGAAAAACAAATATACTCGATGCAATCTATCATTTGGCTAATGGAAAAAGTTACTTTAATCCTTTAGCAGTCCAAAATATAAAACACAATGAAGAGTTTTTTGTAATTGAAGGCGAATTTGAAAAAGCAAACCGCAACGAACAAATCTTGTGCAGTTTAAAAAAAGGGCAGAAAAAAATCTTAAAACGCAACGGGAAAACGTATGAAAAATTTTCGGATCATATCGGATTTATTCCACTCGTTATTATTTCGCCAAGCGATAGTGATTTAATTGTTGAAGGTAGCGAAACCAGAAGGCGATTTATCGATAATGTCATTTCACAATTGGACAGTTCCTATTTACAGCAGCTGATTCAATACCAAAAAATTATTAGTCAGCGCAATGCTCTGCTCAAATATTTTGCATTAAATCATGTTTTCGAAAACGATACGTTGAGTATTTATAACGAACAGTTAAACCAATTGGGACAATCTATTTTTGAAAAACGAAAAGAGTTTCTTAATGATTTTATTCCGATATTTAACCAACATCATCAAGAAATTACAAGCTCTAATGAAACGGTTCAACTGGTATATGAAAGTCATTTATTTGACAACGATACCAAGACGCTTTTGGAAGAAAACTTAGCAAAAGATCGTGCTTTACAATACACCTCGGTTGGTATTCATAAAGATGATTTGTCTTTTCAGATTGATCATTTTCCTATAAAAAAATTCGGTTCACAAG
>JAYVFV010000192.1:0-9339 GCA_043772885.1 Flavobacteriales bacterium | reverse complement strand
CATTTTTCCGTTGAACGAAACTGGATATTCTTTTTCGGATTCCACCAAATACTTTTCATCACAGATTGGAAAATCAACCGTAGAAACCGAACTTTCTCGTCCCAACTGGCTCCACAATTCTTCTGCAATATGTGGTGCGTATGGAGAAATAACAACTGCTAATGGCTCCAATATTTTTCGATGATGGCATTTTAAAGTCGCCAATTCATTCACACAAATCATAAACTGCGATACCGATGTATTGAAAGAAAAACTCTCTACATCCTCGGTCACTTTTTTGATGGTTTTGTGTAGTGATTTGTACATGTCTGCCGTTGGTTCTTCATCAGTAATGTTCAAACCCGTATTGTCATCAAAATACAAACGCCATAGTTTTTTTAGGAAACCAGAAACTCCGGTAATACCAGCGGTGTTCCATGGTTTGGCTTGTTCTAGTGGACCTAAGAACATTTCGTACAATCTTAAAGTATCTGCACCGTAATCGTTACAGATGTCATCGGGATTGACAACATTGTATTTAGATTTGGACATTTTTTCGACTTCGCGTATAACATTTAAACGGCCTTTCTCATCTCTCATAAAAAATGCTGCTTGATAATCTGAACGCCACTTTTTAAATCCTTCTTCATCAAGTTCATCAGAGGAATTAACTAATGAAACATCTACATGAATTGCTTGTGATTGAGCATAACTGTATTTATTTATTTTACCATATTTAGTAGTCAAAAATTCTTCTAGTTTACTTTTGAAAAGTTCACTATCATCAATATAGTATTGTCCGGCAAAACTTTTATTACTCAAATATTTTTCATCCAAAATCAAAAGTTCTTCAATTGATTTACCAGATTCTAATTCTGCATTTATTGTAAGACGGAACACAAACGCACTCATTCCCAAAATCATTCCTTGATTAATCAACTTTTTAAACGGTTCTTCCGTTGGAGCAAAACCTTTGTCTTTTAAAAATTTGTTCCAGAAACGCGAATACAATAAATGGCCTGTAGCGTGTTCGCTTCCACCAATATATAAGTCGACACTTTCCCAATATTTCAAAGCATCTTTGCTGGCAAATTCGGCTTCGTTGTGTGCGTCCATATAACGCATCCAATACCACGAACTTCCTGCCCAGCCAGGCATAGTGTTTAATTCTAAAGGAAATACGGTCTTATGGTCTGTCAACTGACAACTGACAACCGACAACTTTTCAACATCCCAAGCCCAATCAGTAGCATTCCCCAAAGGTGGCTGTCCGTCTTCTGTTGGTAAATATTTCTCTACTTCCGGAAGTACAATTGGCAAATGTTTACTGTCAATCATCTGTGGCAAACCATTCACATAATACACCGGGAAAGGTTCTCCCCAATAACGTTGCCGCGAAAAGACTGCATCGCGCAAACGATAATTCGTTTTGCCTTTTCCTTGTTGGATGGCTTCAAGTTCGGAGATAATTTTTTTAGTTCCGTCTTTGTAACCCATTCCATTTAGGAAATGAGAATTGACCAATTCGAAACCTGTTTTTTCAGCATACGCTGCTTTGGATATATCTTGATTGAAAATATTTTTAATTTCAGGCATTCCGTTTTCTCCTTTGTAGAAATTTGCAAACGCATAATCTCTTTCATCACCGCATGGAACTGCCATAACAGCACCTGTTCCGTAACCTGCTAAAACGTAATCACCTATCCAAACTGGAATCGCTTCTTTCGTAAATGGATGTTCAGCAAACGCACCTGTAAACACTCCAGAAATGGTTTTTACATCTGCCATTCTTTCGCGTTCGGAACGTTTGGCAGTTGCTTCTACATAAGTATCAACTGCTGCTTTTTGTTCTGGAGTTGTGATTTGGGAAACCAATTCGTGTTCGGGAGCGAGCGTCATGAACGTTGCGCCGAAGATGGTATCAGGTCGTGTTGTGAAAACTTCTATTGACCTCACCCCCAACCCCTCTCCAAAGGAGATGGGAGCTGAGACTTGGATATGGTTTCGTAAATCTAATTCTGATTGTATTTGCTCTTTTACTCTTTTGATATCATTGATGACTTCTTCATTAGTAAATCGGATTACTTTAAATCCAAATTGTTCCAATTCACAGGTTCTACTTTCGTCATATTCTTTTTGATAGTCATGAATTTCTCCGTCCACTTCTACTATTAGTCCTTTTTCTAAACAAACAAAATCAGCTATAAAATTACCAATGTAATGCTGTCTTCGGAATTTTGAACCTAAATTAGAATTTCTGACTTCTTGCCAAAGAAAATCTTCTGCTTCTGTTGGATTTTTTCTATTTTCTCTAGCATGTTCTACAAGCCTTTTAGCCATTGCTGGATTAGCAGTCTTATATCCATAATCATTATGCCTGTCAACTGCTTCGCCCCCCTCTCCTTTGGAGAGGGGTTGGGGGTGAGGTACTAAATTGAATTTTACACTCGCTCCCACCGATTTTCCAATCCAATTGCGTTGACTTTCTTTGATGCTTTCGCTCCAATCGATGGTTTCCAAACCTTGTAAAAGTCGCTCAGCATAAGCAGAAATTCGCATCGACCATTGTGTCATTTTTTTGCGAATTACAGGATGACCGCCGCGTTCGGAAACACCGTTTACGATTTCGTCATTTGCCAAAACGGTTCCCAATGCAGGACACCAGTTGACTTCGGTTTCTGCTAAGTAAGTTAATCGGTATTGTAGTAGTATTTTTTGTTGTTGATCTGAAGAAAAACCATTCCATTCGGAAGCTGAAAAAGCAACAATGTTATCATCGCAAACGGCGTTAACATTGACATTTCCTTCTTTCTCAAATAGTGAAATCAACGTCGAAATGTCTTCGGCTTTGTCAGAAGAAATATTGTACCACGAGTGGAACAATTGAATAAAAATCCACTGCGTGTGTTTGTAATAGTCGGCGTTGGATGTGCGTACTTCACGACTCCAGTCGAATGAAAATCCGATTTTATCTAATTGTTCTCGGTATCTTGCAATGTTTTCACGTGTGGTTTTTTCGGGATGTTGTCCTGTTTGAATTGCGTATTGTTCTGCCGGTAAACCAAAAGAATCATACCCTTGCGGATGCAACACGTTAAATCCTTTGTGACGTTTAAAACGTGCCACGATATCAGAAGCGATGTAACCTAGAGGATGCCCAACGTGCAAACCTGCTCCACTTGGATACGGAAACATATCCAAAACGTAATATTTGGGTTTAGCTCCGCTCAGTTCGGCTCCGCCTCGGGTGTCGGAATTATTGGTAGCAGCAAAGGTTTGGTTTTTTGCCCAATATGCTTGCCATTTGGCTTCGACTTTTTCGTGATGATACTTCATATTCTTTAATAACCCTTTCAGGGTTTGAAACCCTGAAAGGGTATTTAGTTTTTAAAATCAGCGACAAATTTACGTTTAATGTACTAAAATCAAAACTTTAGTCGTTATATTCTGTAAGAACCAATTTTCTTTTTTATTTTTACGGCTTAATATACAATTTATGGCATCCAATTTTGATAAATTTCAAAAACGTAGAGTAATTACCTCCTATTTTTCAGTAGTTTTAAGTGTGTTTCTAGTCTTGTTTTTATTGGGATTACTCGGACTCTTTGTCATCAATTCTAAACGATTATCAGATAATTTTAAGGAAGATATTGTGATGACTGTTTTCTTTAAAAATGACGCTACCGATAGTGTTTTCAAGGCATTTGACGCCGATATGAAAAAAGCGAAATTTGCTAAAGATTATAAATTTGTCTCTAAAGAAGCCGCCGCGAAAGAGCATGAAAAGGTTTTTGGCGAAAACTTCATGCAGTTTTTAGGCGTTAATCCACTACAGAATTCGTATGATATCCATTTAAAAGCAGATTATGTTACCAATCCCGGTTTTTCACAAGCAGAAAATCAATTGCGAAGAAATCCCATGGTGGCCGATATCGTGTATGACAAACAATTAATCACTTTGGTTAACGATAATGTAAAGAGGATTAGCATGTGGATATTAATCATTAGCGGCATGTTTGCTTTTATTTCTGTTTTGTTAATTAATAGTTCGATGCGTTTGTCAATTTATGCGAATCGTTTTATCATCAAAACAATGCAAATGGTGGGTGCGACGAAATCGTTTATCCGAAAACCATTTATTAAACGCAGTATTATTTTAGGTTTAATCGGATCGGTTTTGGCAATTATAGCACTCATTGGTTTGTTGTTTTATATTAATATTAATTATCCAACAGTTGAAATCTTTAAAGACACAACACTAACAATTGCCGTGCTTTTTGTTGTCTTACTTCTTGGTGTTTTAATTACTTGGATAAGCACTTATTTTGCAACACAACGCTTTTTGAATTTGAGAACAGACGATTTGTATTAATAAAAAAAATAAAAGAGGTTGAGATTGCTTTGCTTCGTGCCTCGCAACTCCTCGCAATGACAGTATGAAAGACAACGAAAATAAAAACGGCTTTCTATTTGAAGGCATAAATTATAAAATATTACTTATCGGATTAGCGGTAATTGCCATCGGATTTATTTTAATGAGTGGCGGCGGAAGCGAAAATCCTAAAGTTTTTAACGAAGCAGAATTGTTTAGTTTTAGAAGAATTCGTTTGGCTCCAACTTTGGTTTTAATTGGATTTGGAATTACCATTTATTCTATTTTTAAAAATCCAATTAAAAAATAATGGATTATTTACAGGCGATTGTACTTGCAATTATTGAAGGAATAACCGAATTTTTACCTGTTTCTTCCACTGGTCATATGATTATTGCAAGTTCTTTTTTCGGAATTGCTCATGACGATTTTACCAAACTTTTTACCATTGTAATTCAACTCGGAACCATACTTTCGGTACTGGTTTTATATTTCAAACGGTTTTTTCAAAGTTTGGATTTTTATTTTAAATTGCTTGTCGCTTTTATTCCTGCTGTGATTTTCGGATTGCTTTTCGGAAAAAAAATAGATGCTTTACTAGAAAATCCTGTTACCGTTGCGATTTCCCTTTTGCTTGGCGGAATTATTCTTTTAAAAGTAGACGATTGGTTTGCATCGCCAGTTCGTCAAGGCTCGGGTTCTACCAAAACGGAAATTGCAACGCAGCAACAAATCTCTTATGCAACGGCTTTCAAAATCGGATTGTTTCAATGTATGGCGATGATTCCCGGAGTTTCTCGAAGTGGTGCCAGTATCGTTGGTGGAATGTCTCAAAAATTATCACGAACAACTGCCGCTGAATTCTCTTTCTTTTTAGCAGTCCCAACAATGCTTGGAGCAACCGTAAAAAAATGTTATGATTATTATAAATACGGATTTGTTTTAACAGACAATCAAATTAATTTTTTGATTATTGGAAATGTGGTTGGATTTATTGTTGCACTTATCGCCATCAAAAGTTTCATCGGTTATTTAAGTAAAAACGGATTCAAAATTTTTGGTTATTATAGAATTGTTGTTGGAATTTTACTTCTAGTTATCCATTTCTTCATTCATCCATTAACTGTAATTTAATGACTGCCGAAGACATTCTAAACGGTCAAATTATACTGATTGATAAGCCATTAAAATGGAGTTCTTTTCAGTCAGTTAATAAATTGAAATACGTTTTAAAACACCAATTTAATTTACCAAAGAAATTTAAAATCGGTCATGCCGGAACTTTAGATCCGTTAGCTACAGGATTATTAATTATCTGTACGGGAAAGTTTACCAAAACAATTTCCGAAATTCAATCACAAACCAAAGAATATACTGGAACATTTACTGTTGGAGCAACTACGCCATCGTATGATTTAGAAACCGAAGTCGATGCTACTTTTCCAACCGAACATATCACATCCGAATTAATTCAAGAAACTACGAAACAATTTATCGGCGAAATCGATCAAAAACCACCTGTTTTCTCTGCGATAAAAAAAGATGGAAAACGTTTGTACGAACATGCGCGTGCTGGTGAAGAAGTGGAAATCGCTTTCCGAAAAACCTCCATTTACGAATTTGAAATCACGAGAATCGCATTACCTGAAATCGATTTTAGAGTGCAATGTAGCAAAGGAACGTACATTCGTTCGTTAGCTTTTGACTATGGAAAAGCGTTGAATTCTGGAGCGTATTTATCGGCTCTGCGACGCACGAAAATTGGAGATTATAATGTTGAAAAAGCGTTAACTCCTGAAGATTTTGAAAAACTATACGTTACTTATGAAAACTAAAATTTTAGTTTTCATGCTGTTTTTTTCATATTCTTCTTATTCTCAAGAAGAAATCATTATAGAAAATAAGATAAATTCTACTTTTTTTCAATTTGATTTATCATTTCCATTAAAGGCAAATACAAATAAAAATGACCCTAATTATAAAAATAACAGTTGGTTTTTACCCGATGGATTGAGTGCTAAATTTGGATACGGTTTACAACACAAAAAATGGATTGGTTTAAGTTTACACTCAGGAATTGATTGGAAAGGAAATGAAAAAATGGTGGTGATTCCAGTTTATGGAAATCTTAGAATAAGTCCTGGGTTTGGAAACGGTTCAAGAATTACATTACAAGCAGGATTCGGAAAAGGATTTGCGTTAGGAAGAGGCAATCTTTCTGGAAATTATCAAAAATACAGCATCGGATTTGAAACCGAAGACGATCTTATCCTTTTTGCTGAACTATCAAATTATGATATTAAAATCGGGAACTTTAACCAAGTTGGAAGCTTTAGTTTAGGGATTGCATTACGAACGTTTTAGTTTTTTAGCAACGCTATAATTTCTTTTTGTGTAGTGATTCCTTTATCGGATAAATACCATTTTTGCAAAGCGATTTTTGCTGTTTCATCTACAATTCCATGTTCCGCTTTATAATCTAAAATAAGTTGTTTTGCACCAACAGGACGAGGACCAAAATGATTGACAACTTCATTTGTTTGCTTGTCAATCATAATTAAAATTGGAATCGACTTTGTACCATTAGTCAAAAATAAATTCATCAATTCGTCATTGTCATCGCGCAGTACAATTCGAAAATCAATGATATCAGAAATCAAAGCCATTTTATTGATAATTGGTAAAATCTGAGCGGCATCGCCACACCAACCTTCAGCGATTACTAACCATAAATAGTTTTTATTGATGCTTTCCAAAAATTGTTTTACCTCATCTGTAACATGGATTGTTTTATCTAACCGATGCAATCGTGCTTCATTCAATATAGTGTAATTCACTAAATCTTCTGTTTGTTCGTGACCCGTTACCAATCCTTTTTTTATAAGTGCTGTAACATGAATTCTGTAATCTGTGTAGGTTAAGCTGTTGGTTAAACTTTTCTTTATTATAGTCGTTACACTATTCGTTATTGTAGATTCCATGGGAAATTAATTTACTTTTTAATCACTTTTAAAGTATTTTCTTGTGCGTTTTCGAAAGTGATTTTTACAAAATAAATACCGTGATTCCAATTTTCAGTATTCAAAGTTAGGTTTTGAGATTTAATATCTTTTTGAGTAAATAAAGTTTTCCCATTACTATCAAAAATTGCTATACTGTTAATATTCTCAGGACTTTTTATATCTAATAAATTTATTATAGGATTAGTATATAAAATAGTGTGGTTAGTATTAGTTAGATTGTTAATTTCTAATATTGGATTAGTAAAATTTTGAGCGTATATTTTAGATCCACTTCCTTTGTTTTCGATAAAAGCTATTACAGCTTGTCCTCCTATAGGTTTATTAAATTGGTGTCTTTTTTTATTTGCTGCAAAACTCGCTAAAGGTATAGTAGACCCTGCCCAAACAAAATTTCCAGACGTATTCAAATATACTAATCCTAATTTGGTTGGAGTTACTCCATTATCAGCGCCACTTTTGTATAAGAATAATGGACTGTCTTGAATTAAGAAAAACTCACGCCCAACATGAACAATAACCGAATTACTTATTGGAAATAATTCTTTAGCTGTTTCTGTAAATAATCTTGCGCCTGTTTCTTTGTCAAATTTTTGTACATATTCACCAAATAAATTTTGATTTACATTACTATAATTAGCAATTGCCCAAATGTATTGAGAACTAGGTGAAATGGCAATTTTTGTATCTAATTCATAACTGGTTTGATTGGTGTCAAAATCTTTTCCATTGATGCCCCAAGGTAAAGTACCATCAGCATTTATTCTTTGTAAATAAGAATCAAATCTACTGCCTGAAGAACCATAATAACCAAAATAAACAACATCACCATCTTGAACTGCGCTGTACGACCTATTAAAAACAGTTGTAGTATTTGACAGTTGTGTTGGTAAAGTCCATAAAGAATTTCCTGCAGCAGAATATCTTTGGGCCCATAACAACGAATTAATTCCAACGTTATACGTATGAAATACTACTGTTATATCGCCATTTGAGTGTCCAAATAAATTAGCTGGAACAGTATTATTAGTTCCAGAAACTATGGTTTGATTATTTGCCCAAATAGGAGTTCCTGAAGAGCTGTATTTTTGTAAGTAAGCTTTATTTAATATGCCAAACCATGATATAGCAGTTTCACCACTACTCAATGGCTGGATTGTCACTATATTTCCTTGTCCTAAGTCAATTCCTGTATTTCCCCAAAGATTATTCCCATTGGAATCTACTTTAAATGCGTGACCTGATTGGTCGGTTGTTCCAGTTACTCCTATATAAATGTTGTCATTTAAATCAATATTTATAGACCAAATAGCAGTTGAGGTACTCATAGGAATGGTATTGCTAACTAGTATTCCATCGTCACCAAAAGCTTGTGTCCCATCAAAATTTATTTTTTGCATTCTCAATTCATAATTTGTAGGTGATGCTACCACTTTCCAAAAGACAACTATTGTTTTACCGTCAGATGTTCCTATAGATTGCATATCGTCACAGACAGAAGTCGTTGCTAATGTATTAATAGTTGTGTCATTTGTCCATTGTGCATTTAATATAGATGTAACAAAAAATGATAATAAAATAATAGTTGATTTCATAATAGATATTGTTTGTGATTTTTTTATTTTAATTAATCCTCAAAGAAACTGTTTGCTAAATTAAGGATTCTTTTTATGGTAAATGACTTAAAAAGATAAAGGTATTAAATTTTAATCATAAATTTAGGAATTTTAATAAAACAAAAAAAATGATTTTTTTACTATTATTTTATTAAAGAAAATTACTCATTACTTATTTTGATAAGGATAAAAAAAGATAATGTTTATATTTGCAAAATAAACAATTGTTGAAAGCTCAAGAAATAATAATTCCTAATAAAAAATAAGAATGAAATACAAAAGAATTCTTCTAAAATTAAGTGGCGAAGCTTTGATGGGTGACAGACAATACGGAATTGACCCTCAGCGTTTA
>JAYVFV010000191.1:0-9537 GCA_043772885.1 Flavobacteriales bacterium | reverse complement strand
TTAGCTAATTTATCTATCATAGATATTACATTTGACAATTTAGAAGTAGCATCTACTTTATCAGTAGCTATTCTTAATGCTTTGATTGCATTACGAGTAGTTTTGTGTTGGTATCTGTTTAATACTCTTTTTTTATCGTTACTCCTAATTCTCTTTAATGCTGACTTATGATTTGCCATTTTATTGCTTTTTTATCTTTTACTATTTTTTTTGTAGTCCGTAAGGGAATCGAACCCCTGTTACCAAGACGAAATCTTGGCGTCCTAACCCCTAGACGAACGGACCTTATCCTCCTAAGTTTTTATCAATCTACTACAATTGAATTTGTAGCCCGTAGCGGAATCGAACCGCTCTTACATGGATGAAAACCATGCGTCCTAACCGATAGACGAACGGGCCATCTCCTTGATTGCGGATGCAAAAATACAACTATTTTTTATTCACACAATAGTAGATAGTTATTTTTTTTGTTTTTTTTCAATATGCCTTTGCAAACAGCACTCTACCAGTAGACTTAGCTCCAGAAAAAACACATGTTCCTTCTTGTTCTTTTCTATCTAATGGAATACAACGAATGGTAGCTTTGGTTAAATCTTTGATTTTTTCTTCTGTTTCTGATGTTCCATCCCAATGTGCGGATATAAATCCCGTTTGGTTTTCGAGTACATTTTTAAATTCATCAAACGAATTTACTTCAGTAATATGTGTGTTTCTATATTCTAACGCTTTATTGAATAAATCATTTTGAATAGTTTCTAGCAAATCATGAATGTAAGTTACTATTCCGTCTTTAGTAACAACTTCTTTAGACAACGTATCTCTACGCGCTACTTCAAACGTTCCGTTTTCTATATCTTTCGGACCAACAGCAATTCGAACCGGAACGCCTTTTAACTCCCATTCAGCAAATTTAAATCCTGGTTTTTGCGTGGTTCTATCATCATATTTAACTGAAATTTTTAACTTTTTGAATTGAGAAACTAAATCAGCAACTACTTTAGAAATGGCATTAAAATCTTCATCTGTTTTGAAAATCGGAACAATAACAACCTGAATTGGAGCCAAATTTGGAGGCAAAACCAATCCGTTATCGTCCGAATGTGTCATAACCAAAGCGCCAATTAATCGCGTTGAAACGCCCCATGAAGTTCCCCAAACATGTTCTTGCTTTCCTTCTTGATTGGCAAATTTAACATCAAACGCTTTTGCGAAATTTTGTCCTAAAAAGTGAGATGTACCGGCTTGTAACGCTTTCCCATCTTGCATTAAAGCTTCGATACAATATGTTTCTTCAGCGCCTGCAAAGCGTTCTGATTCTGTCTTTAATCCCTTTATAACTGGAATCGCCATGAAATTCTCAACAAACTCAGCATAAACATTCATCATTTTTTCTGACTCTTCAATTGCTTCAGATTTGGTAGCGTGAGCTGTATGTCCTTCTTGCCATAAAAATTCGGCGGTTCTCAAAAACAAACGTGTTCTCATTTCCCAACGCACCACATTTGCCCATTGATTAATTAAAAGTGGTAAATCTCTATACGATTGCACCCAATTTTTATAAGTACTCCATATAATAGCTTCACTTGTTGGACGAACTATCAATTCTTCTTCTAATTTAGCATTAGGGTCGACCATTAATTTTCCTGGCTTATCAGGATCGTTTTTTAATCTATAATGCGTTACAATAGCGCATTCTTTTGCAAATCCTTCCGCATTTTTCTCTTCTGCTTCAAACATGCTTTTTGGAACAAATAACGGAAAATAAGCATTGCTGTGTCCGGTTTCCTTAAACATACGATCTAACTCTGCTTGCATTTTTTCCCAAATTGCATAGCCGTATGGTTTAATAACCATACATCCTCTAACGCCTGAGTTCTCAGCTAAATCAGCTTTGACTACAAGCTCGTTATACCACTTGGAATAATCGGCTGCTCTTGTTGTTAAGTTCTTACTCATAATGAATAAATTGGCATAAAAATTGTTTAACGAATTTTAACTAAATAGTTCGGCAAAACTAACTATTTTTGTATTGACCAACAATAAAAATGCTATAGATATGAAAACAAATTATTTTTTTTCCAAAAAACTATCCATTTACTTCGTATTTGGATTCAGTATTATGCTATTAGTATCATGTGGATCGTCTAAAAGCACTTCCTATAATGATAATGACGGAATTTACGGTGGAACTACTAACTCATCCAAAAGAGAAGTCGCTACCGACAACAAATACAAAGAATACTTCAGTAATCTGAATCAAGAAAATCAAGAAATTTTTACCGATGTTGAAAATTACAGTACGACTAATGATACTGTAAATCAAAATGTGGAATCCAATAATAATGGATGGGGTTCAAACCCATCTACTACTACTGTAATTGTCTACGATAATTTTTACGGAAACAACTGGGGTTGGAATAACTGGTACGGCCCTTCTTGGGGATGGGGTTGGAATAATTGGTATGGACCATCATGGGGATGGGGTTGGAACAATTGGTATGGTAATTATTGGGGTTGGAATAATGGATTCTATGGTAACAATTGGGGTTGGAATAATGGCTATTACAATAATCATTATGCCTATGGTAACGGTAGAAGAGATGCTAGAATTGCCAATAGTGGAATAAACAGATATAATGCAAACGGCGTTAACCGATCTTCAAGAAGAGAAAGCACTATAACTCCAACTAGAAATTATACTAATTCAAGTCCTAGAAACACTACAAGTCCTAGAAGCACAACAAATACAAGAGATTATAACAATGCTTCTCCAAGACCAAGACCAAATACTACAGCAAACCCTAGAGATTATAATAACAATAATACACCTAGACCAAATACAACTTCACCTTCAAGAGATACAGATGTAACTCCTCGTAGTACTACATATCCAAGTAGAGATTACAATACGAATACACCATCGAGAAGCAATGACACTCCACGTTCTTACACTCCAAGCTCTAATAGTGGTTCTGGCTCAAGTGGAAACAGTGGTGGAGGCCGTTCAAGTGGTGGAGGTGGCAGAAGATAATATTCATTAAATTATCAAAATATATTGAATGAACCCATATCTTATTTTAAAAATTAACTAACTATGAAAAAGATATTCTCTATTTTAATTACTGGATTAACTGTGTTTTCGATACAATCACAGAACATTAATGACGCGTTACGTTACGCACAAGAAGATATGACGGGAACGGCTCGCTTTAGAGCTATGAGTGGTGCATTTGGCGCATTAGGGGGTGATTTTTCATCTTTAAATGTCAATCCCGCTGGCTCGGCTGTCTTTGCAAATAATCAGGTTGGTTTTTCCTTAAGCAATTACAACACTGATAATAAATCCAATTACTTTGGCACTTCCAAATCTAAAAAAGACAGTGCGTTCGATGCTAATCAAGCTGGTGGCGTTTTTGTATTCAACAATCCAAATCAAAAAACCAATTGGAAAAAATTTGCACTTGCTGTTAATTATGACAATGTGAAAAATTTAGACAATCGCATTTATTCTGCAGGAACAAACCCTACCAATTCAATTGCAAATTATTTTTTAAGTTATGCCAATGGAAATGGCGGAATTCCATTAGAGTTATTACAAACGCAACCCGGAGAGTCTTTACAAAATTTATACTCTTACCTTGGTGGATTACCTGATAATTCCTATCCAAATGTAAATGGTTATAATGCACAACAAGCCTTGTTGGGTTATCAAGCTTTCATAATCGACCCCAACTCGCCTTCAACAACTCAATATATTTCACTTGTAGCTCCTGGAGGAAATTATTACCAACAAAATGAAGTAGTCACAAATGGGTATAACGGAAAACTTACTCTTAATGCTTCCGCACAATACACCGATAAATTGTCAATTGGATTGAATGTGAACTCTTATTTTACAGATTACCGACAAGCATTTATTTTTACGGAAAGTAATTCAAATAACACATCAACAACTGATTTTGTTAAAAGCGTTCGCTTTGCTAATGAATTGTATACATACGGAACTGGAATATCTTTTCAATTGGGAACCATTTTTAAACCAATCAATGAAATTCGTCTTGGATTAGCTTATGAATCGCCAACTTGGTATCGATTAAATGATGAATTCTCACAATATGTTGTAGCCACAAGCGGAAGTGTAAATGGTGATTTAGCACCAGATTTTGCTGACCCAGAAACAACGATGATTTACGAGCCTTATAAATTACAAACTCCAGGAAAATTCACTGGAAGTTTTGCTTATGTATTTGGTAAAACAGGATTAATCAGTTTTGATTATGCCATTAAAGATTACAGTAAAACACAATTCAGACCCAACCGCGAGTTTACTGGAGCCAATTCAGAAATGGAAAATGTTTTAGATGTTGCCAGTGAATTTAGAATTGGTGCCGAATATAAAATCAAAAAATTCAGTTTGCGTGGTGGATACCGATTGGAAGAAAGTCCCTATAAAAACGGAAAAACTGTTGGTGATTTAACTGGTTATTCAGGTGGATTAGGTTATAATTTTGGGAAATTTAAATTGGATATGGCGTATTCTTATGCTGAAAGAGATTCTCAACAAGCCTTTTTCTCTCAAGGATTGATAGATACCGCAACTATAACATCAAAAAATAACAATATCACTTTGAGCTTAGTTTTTGAATTGTAATTCAATTATAAAATAACAAAACCATTCGTAATTCGGATGGTTTTTTTGTGTCTACAGTATGCTTTTAATGTTAATGTTTCACTTCTAAAAATAAAAGTCTAATTTTGCATCCCAAATTCGAAATGTCGGAAATGGAAATTAAATTCAATGTATGAGAACCAAATCGGTAAAGAAAAATAAAATCAACGTCATAACACTTGGCTGTTCAAAAAATACTTACGATAGTGAAGTATTAATGGGACAATTAAAAGCTAGCGGAAAAGATGTTGTTCATGAGCAGGAAGGAAATATCGTAGTTATTAATACGTGTGGATTTATTGATAATGCGAAAGCAGAATCGGTTAACACAATTCTAGAATACGCCGATAAAAAAGAAAAAGGTTTAGTAGATAAAGTATTTGTAACAGGATGCTTATCAGAAAGATACCGCCCCGATTTAGAAAAAGAAATTCCAAACGTAGACCAATATTTCGGCACTACAGAATTGCCTTTATTACTTAAAGCCTTGGGCGCCGATTACAAACATGAATTACTTGGCGAACGATTAACAACCACTCCAAAAAATTACGCCTATTTAAAAATTGCCGAAGGTTGTGACCGACCATGTAGTTTTTGTGCCATTCCGATTATGCGTGGCAAACACGTTTCTCAAACAATTGAAAAATTAGTTCGAGAAACCGAAGGTTTAGCAAAAAATGGCGTTAAAGAATTGATATTAATTGCTCAAGATTTAACCTATTACGGATTGGATTTATACAAAAAACGCAATCTTGCCGAATTATTAGAAAACTTAGTAAAAGTCGAAGGTATCGAATGGATTCGCTTGCATTACGCCTTCCCTGCTGGGTTTCCAATGGATGTATTGGAATTGATGAAACGCGAACCAAAAATTTGCAATTACATCGATATTCCGTTGCAACATATTTCTGATTCGATTTTGAAATCGATGCGTCGAGGAACAACAAGAGAAAAAACGACTAAATTATTAAAAGAATTTCGTGAAGCCGTTCCTGGAATGACAATAAGAACCACATTAATTGTAGGTTATCCTGGCGAAACAGAAGAAGATTTTGAAACGATGCGCGATTGGGTACAAGAAATGAAATTTGAAAGATTAGGTTGTTTTACCTACTCTCACGAAGAAAACACCCACGCTTATTTATTAAATGATGATGTTCCAGAAGAAGTAAAACAAGCGCGTGCTGCAGAGATACTGGATTTACAATCACAAATTTCGTGGGATTTAAATCAGGAAAAAATCGGACAAACATTTAAATGTATTATCGACAGAAAAGAAGGTCAATATTTTATTGGAAGAACCGAATTCGATAGTCCAGATGTTGATAATGAAGTTCTAATTGATGCGTCAAAATTCTATGTGAAAACAGGTGAATTTGTATTTGTGAAAATTTTTGATGCAACAGAGTTTGATTTATATGGAGTACCAGTTCAATAATTAATATATTTATAGATATGAAAAACATAACAACACTCGTAACAATAATAATTTTATTTTATTCAATTACCATTTCGGCTCAAAACCAATATGGGAGACAAAATGAAAGAAATTCAAATAGTACTAATAGTGAAAGAAGTAAAGAAGATCTTGAAAAATTAAAAGTAAAAAATATTGAAAATTCAATATCCAAACTTAAAATAGATTTAGAATTAAATGAACTTCAAGCAATTGCAATCAAACAGATAATAAATGAAAGCATAAGAAATGAAAACATTATAATGAAAAAAGAAGATAATGAAGAGGATAAAATGAAATCAATTCAAGTACTTACTGAAAATACTGATTCTAAAATTAATTCTATTTTAAATAAAACGCAAAAAGAAAAATTTGTCATTATTAAAGAAAATATTAAGAAAAAAAAACGATAATTATCGCATGAAATTATCAAGAAATTTAACTCCTAAACAATATAATTTAGGAGTTTTTTTTATAAAAAATAATTTTCTGATTTTGGAAATAAGAAATAATAATTCCATATTATATTACTCAAATAAAAAGCAATACATGTTTGTTAATGACATGTTAAGAGTAAAATACTACGTGTTTTTTTTTAGTAATATTACATTGTAAAAACTAATAAAATCAGTTACTTAGCAACTAAGCTACTCAGTAACTTAAAAAATGAAAACAAAAAAATTAAATATTATAATCGTTCTCGGACTTGTAGCAACCATCGGAATATTGATTGCACAATTACTTTGGACAAAAGAATCCTTTAACTTAGAAGAAAAGAAGTTCTCTCAAAAAACGCATATTGCTTTACTGGAAGTTGTCAAAAAACTCTACGAAGGAACAAATAGCGAATTACCTGCTGAAAATCCAATAAAAAAAGTATCCAATGACTATTATATTGTCAATGTAGAAAATGATTTCCAACCCGATATATTAGAATATTATTTAAAAACAGAATTCGCCAAGTTCAATATCACGACCGATTTTGAATATGCCATGTACAATTGTCAAAGCGATGAAATGGTTTATGGAAACTATATTTCATTAAACGATAAAGCTACCAATAAAAAATCGGTACATTTCCCAAAACACAAAAATCTTGTTTATTATTTTGCTATTCGATTTCCAAATCAAACTACCTATCTGTTTAGTTCGTTGCGGTTTTGGTTTGTACTTTCATTCGCATTAATCATCATACTTTTGGTGTACGTGTATTCAATTTATACCATTATCCAACAAAAAAAATATTCCGAACTTCAGCGTGATTTTATCAACAATATGACGCATGAGTTTAAAACACCATTGTCTTCTATACTTTTAGCATCCAGCTTTTTAAATAAACAAAAAGTAATTCAAAAAGATGAAAAACTCGAAAAATACACTGAAATAATTATCAACCAAAGTAAGAAGTTAAATAGTCATATTGAGCAAATATTGAATATTGCCAAGTCGGATAATGTCGCAATGGAAATGTATAAAACATCAGTTGCTGTCATTCCTATTTTGAACGATGTATATGAAAACATGCATTTGAAACATCCCAATTTAGTAATGAAAGTCAACGCAAATACCGATGTTACTATTTTTGCAGACGAGTTTCATTTTACCAATATCATCTACAATTTATTTGATAATTCGATTAAATATTGTGATGGGAATCCCGAAATAACTATCACTATAAAAGAAGAAAAAAACCAATTAAAACTCGATTTTATAGATAACGGAATTGGCGCTACTATTAAAAATTTAAATTTTATTTTTGATAAATTTTATCGCATTCCAAGTGCTAAAAGCAATGAAGTAAATGGTTTCGGGCTTGGATTATACTATGTAAAAAAAATATGCACACAACACCAATGGAAAATTTTAGCAACCAATAATGCAGATCAAGGAATAACCATTTCTATTATAATTCCAAAATAAAACCACAAATAAAGTTATGATAAAATACAAAATTCTCTACGCTGAAGATGATGAAACTATTGCTTTTCTTACCAAAGATAACCTCGAATTGTACTATGAAGTAACCCATTGTAATGATGGCGAAATAGCATTAGAATCTTTTAAAAACAACACTTACGACATTTGTGTTTTAGATATAATGATGCCAAAAATAGATGGATTTGAACTTGCAGAAGCCATTCGAAAACAAAATGCAGACGTACCAATAATTTTTCTTTCTGCAAAAACATTAAAAGAAGATCGAATTAAAGGACTTCGTTTGGGTGCTGATGATTATCTAGTAAAACCTTTTAGTATTGAAGAATTGTTGCTCAAAATTGAGATTTTTTTAAAGCGTTCTCACAAGCATGAAATGGTTGACAAAAACATTTACACTATAGGAAAATACCAATTTGACCATAAAAATTTCCTTGTTTTTAACGATACCGAAAAAATCAGTTTAACGCAACGAGAAGCCGAACTTTTAAAGCTTTTTTTAGACAATAAAAATATTGTAATGAAACGAGAAGAAATACTAAAATCACTGTGGGGAAACGACGATTATTTTTTAGGAAGAAGTTTGGATGTTTTTATTTCGCGGCTGCGTAAAATTTTAGCTAACGAAAAAGGAATTGCCATTGAAAACTTACACGGAATCGGATTTAAATTTATTGTGGAATAATTTATTCGGTAAGAACTCTACTAATCTGCACAAAATTTTTAGCATAATAGTCTTCTTTTGTCGACGATATAATCACGCCCAATTGCGTTGAGGAATGTATGAATTTAATTTCGTCATCCAGAATTTCTGTAATCATCCCAACATGGCTCACTCTTTTACCTCCGAAAGTGGCAAAGAATATCAAATCGCCTTTTTTTGCAGTTGCTTTATCTGCTTTTTTTCCATAACTCGCCATATCATACGAAGATCGTGGCAATATCATATCAATATTTTTAAATGTAGAAAACATCAAACCCGAACAATCAAACCCAGCATTAGTGATACCGCCACTTCTATATGGTGTCCCTAGATTTTCAGATGCTTTTGCAATTAAATAATTGGCTTTAGAAGAATACATTAACGGAAGCGATTTTGCTTCGTCAGCATCAATTGTAGATTTAGTATCTGATGTAAAGGTGCCTGTTTTCGTTTCTTCCGTGTCTTTTTTAACAATCAAATTATATCCAACTGGAAGTCCAGAAGGCATATTCGGATTTAATTTCTGCAATTCAGAAACCGAAACACCATATATTTTTGAAATTTTAAATAAGGTTTCTTTAGGTTGTACTTTATGAGTAACATCAGTAGTTACTAACTTTTCGACAGTTTTAGTAACAATGGCAACCGTTTCTGGTGCTGTTGTCACTTCCGTTTTAACTTCTTCTTTTGCTTGCGGAATGTAATTCGGATTGGCCATTATCAACAAAGCGCCCACTTTTAAATTCGACGTTTTTAACTCCGGATTCATCTCGC
>JAYVFV010000190.1:0-3297 GCA_043772885.1 Flavobacteriales bacterium | reverse complement strand
CACTGACGAAAATCTCCCGCTAATATATGCTTTCTTGCTTCACGAACCAACCACATGTAAAATCCGAGGTTATGAATCGTGGCGATTTGTTTTCCTAAATATTCATTCGCAGCAAACAAATGACGCAGATACGCTTTGGTATATTCGGTATCCACAAACGTGTGTCCCATTTGATCAACTGGCGAAAAATCGTCTTCCCATTTTTTATTTTTGATGTTGATGGTGCCGTAGGCGGTAAATAACATTCCGTTTCTCGCATTACGAGTTGGCATAACGCAATCGAACATATCGATTCCGAGCGCAATATTTTCAAGAATATTTATCGGAGTTCCAACGCCCATTAAATAACGGGGTTTGTCTTCGGGAAGAATTTCACAAACCACTTCGGTCATGGCGTACATTTCTTCTGCAGGTTCACCAACCGATAATCCGCCAATGGCATTTCCTTGTTGTCCTGAATTGGCGATGTATTCTGCCGATTGTTGACGTAAATCTTTGTACGTGCTCCCTTGAACAATTGGAAAAAATGTTTGCTCAAATCCATATTTAAAAGGTAATTTATCCAAGTGATTGATGCAGCGATCTAGCCAACGGTGCGTCATGTGCATTGAACGTTGCGCATATTTATAATCACACGGATACGGCGTACATTCGTCAAATGCCATGATGATATCGGCACCAATAGTACGTTGGATTTCCATTACCTTTTCGGGCGTGAAAACGTGATACGAGCCATCGATATGCGATTTGAATTTTACACCTTCTTCCTTTATTTTTCGATTGGCGGAAAGCGAATACACTTGATAACCACCCGAATCGGTTAAGATATTTCTGTCCCAATTCATAAACTTGTGCAAACCACCTGCTTTTTCAAGAATAGCTGTTTGAGGTCGAAGGTATAAATGGTAAGTATTTCCAAGAATAATATCGGGATTAATTTCTTCTTTCAGTTCGCGTTGGTGCACTCCTTTTACAGAAGCAACGGTTCCGACTGGCATAAAAATAGGCGTTTCAATTACGCCGTGATCGGTTGTTATTTTTCCGGCTCTGGCTTTAGAATTGGGGTCTTTTTGTAATAAATCGAATTTCATTTGTTCATTTATGGTGGGCAAAGATAAATTATTTAGATTTTTAGATTTAGGATTTAGGATTTTATTTAACATATTTCCTTTTGGGCGTGACCGCTGAAAAAGCGGTCAGGCTATTCGCTTTATCTTTTACTCCGTTGCACTACGTAAAAGGATACCGCTGCTATCCTTCACGCAAATTATCAGTAAAATTTGAAATTATATTTATTTAATTGATTTTTAGTACATTAGATAGATTTTAACATCTTTCTTATGCTAAAAAAAACTATTTTACTCGAAAACAAAGCATCACTTACCACTAAAAACCAACAACTTGTTATAAAATCAGAAACTCGTGAAAGTACTATTCCTATTGAAGATATTGGTTTTTTAGTTATCGATAATTCCGAAATTTATCTAAGTATCGCTGCAATGAATTTGCTGATAGAAAACAATTCATCGGTAATAGTTTGCAATACCAATCATTTGCCTAATGGAATGTTTTTAAACCTCAACAGTCATCACATCCAACAAGAGATTTTTAAAAATCAAATCGATGCCAGTATTCCTTTAAAAAAACAATTGTGGCAGCAAACTATCGTTGAAAAAATAACCAATCAAGGAATATTATTAGAAAAAATTACGGGAAATAAAAATGCTTTTGATTTTTTAAGTAGTAAAGTTTTAAGTGGTGATAGTTCTAATATGGAAGCAGTTGCGGCGAGTCAGTATTGGAAATCATTTTTTGAACAAAAATTCAAGCGCGAACGTTTTGGAGATTATCCCAATAATTTTTTGAATTACGGTTATGCTATTTTACGAGCGGCAACGGCAAGAGCTTTATCGGGAAGTGGTTTATTGAATACGCTTGGAATACACCATAAAAGCAAGTACAATGCGTTTGCATTAGCCGATGACATTATGGAACCATTTCGACCAATTGTAGATGAAAAAGTGTACGAGATAATGCAAAACTATGACGAGCAAGAATTGAACACACTTTTAAAATCGGAACTCTTACAAATCCTAACGCGAACGGTTTATTTCAAAGACGAAAAAAGTCCATTGATGGTGGCACTGCAAAAAACAGCAAGCTCACTGCAACAATGTTATACAGGAGACCGAAAGAAAATAAAATATCCAAAATTATGGAACTAAACGGATACCGAATTATGTGGCTATTTGTATTTTTTGACTTACCGACAGAAACTAAAAAAGATCGAAAAAACGCGTCTGGATTTAGAAATAACTTACTAAAAGATGGTTTTAGCATGATGCAATATTCTGTTTATGTACGTCATTGTGCCAGCAGCGAAAGCGCCGATGTGCACGAAAAACGAATATACCGATTATTACCACCAATGGGAAAAGTCAGTGTCTTACGAATAACCGATAAACAATTTGGAAATATCCTCAACTTTTGGGGAAAATCTGAAGTGCCAAAAGAAGCACAACCTACGCAATTGGAATTGTTTTAAAACAAGTCACTGTGCGTTCCAGTTCTAACTAAAACAAGTTCTTTTGAGTTATCATCTTGCAACCAAATTAAAAGCCAATCTGGTTTTATGTGACATTCCCAATGATTTTTGTAATTACCACTTAAAGTATGTGGTTTGTATTTTGAGGGGAGTTTTCCGGTTTTTTAAAGCGTTTGTATCACTACTTTAAATTCTTCAAAGTCATAATTCCTTTTTTGGCAAAGTTTAATGTCTTTTTTAAATTTTGTAGTATAAATAAAGCTATACATCAAATTCCTAATTTTTTAAATACATCTTTTGAATCTTTTGCTTTGGTAAGATTTATTTTATTCTCTGCCTCATAAATTGCTTTAACCGTTTCAAAGTTTGGCGCATCACAAATTTCAACTCCTTTATTTTCAGAAGAAATTAAATTAACCATTGACAAAAGTGCTTTGCCTGCTATGGTTTTCTCGTTGATTTTTAAAGTTATAGTTGTCATACTTTACTATTGGTAAACAAAAATAGTAATTTTTAAATTCGCTTTACTATTTGCAACAAACTTTGTGATACAATTCTATAAAATTTAATGCTGAAAATAAAAAAATGCTTCAATTGTAGCTTATCACTCTACAAAAGAAGCATTTTTTATCACGATATATCTCTTTATTCTCTTGATTATTAGAAGGTAACGAGCCAACTAATATCGTGTTTTCTAATCTTTAATCAAACCACAACAACCATTTCTTTAGTGTTGTCAATCGGTGCAATAT
>JAYVFV010000189.1:0-31268 GCA_043772885.1 Flavobacteriales bacterium | reverse complement strand
CGCATTTTGCAATAAATTGTAAGCCACAAAACGATCGTTATCAGTTGCTTCTGGATCGTTTAAAATGTTGTTGAGTTTTTGTAAATGAGCAGTTCGCAACATAAACGAAATATCGTTTATTGCTTCTTGTGCGATTAATTCCAATCCTTTGGGGTTGATAGTTAGGATTTCTCTATCGCCAAATTGTTCGACTTTTACGTAATCGGAAGTGATTTTTTTATAAAGTGTATCGTCTTTTAAAATGGGATACGGATCTTGGTATATAAAGTCCATTTTTGAATTATTTTTGGAGTGTAAAGTTAGGGAAAGTTGATGAAATTTGTGTATTCCCCTGCAAGGTTTTAAATACCTTGTAGTTATTTCACTTTTCTGACATCTAAAATATTTGATTTGTTTTATGCTTTTATTTTTGATACCTACAAGTGGCTAAAAACTATAGCAGCTTGTGGTTTATTTAATTTGATAAAATTAACACCATTGAAATGGTATGACCTTTATATTTGGAAACCATTTATCACCATTAAACCACCATGTATCTGCAAAGCCATTATTGTCGATTACTTTAATTCTAGGTTCATAAATATATACAGATTAAAACAGCCATTGCGCAAAACCTGTTCCGCTTCGGTTTTTTGAGTTACATTTTCACGCAATCTTCACGCAACATTTTCAGTTTTATTTTTCAATTTTCTATTTAATTCTAAATACCTTCTGATTATTAATAATATTGAAACTATTACCAATAAGCTCAAATCAATTGACAGTGTTGCAACAGGATTTGAATTAAGTGAGTTTGAAAATAGTTTATTAATTAAAATTTTGAAGTTATGGCCAGGCAGAAAGCATAATCAAATTGAAAGGTACTATCGGGGATAATTATCTTTTATAAAACCCAAGACGGACTTTTAGCTCGTGAGAAAGGTAGCATTGATACACTCTCTTTTATTTCAAGAATTCAAAAAAATTTAAAATTTGAGTGATTCAAGTACGAAGATATAAATGATACAATTCTTTTGCAGAATTATGTAACTTCAATTGTCAATCCTTTTTCTAGTTTTGTAAAATAATTACATAAAGCGAAAAGGTATATTGGAGAAAAATTTCATTCAAAGCACCTGTTTCAATATCCAAGATGTTTTTCGCTAAACTTCTCCTTAAACAATTTGGCGGATTCAATAATTTGCATTTTGTATAAACAACATTGTTTCATAACACATAATCTTACGGTATGAAAAATCTTTTTTTGATAATTCTCGTTATTTTTTTAGTTTATCCATCAATAGTATTTGGACAAACAAAACCCAATTATGTTGGTGAATGGTACCGACGTTCGGCGCAGGGCAAAACACCGCAGCAGGCAAATGTTTTTTCAAGAGGCACATCCGACTTCGTCCGCACAAAACGCTATAATCTCAATGCAAACAGTAATCAACTCAATTCAATTTTGAATACGCAACCGGTACTTTTAAATTTAGTGGTGCCTTTTGGTGATAGGACTTATAAACTAAACTTAGTCAGTGTAGTCGTTACTGCCAATGATTTTGGCGTGCGCACTAACAATGGCAAAGCTGCGCATAACCGAAGCGTTCAATATAGGGGAATTGTAAATAATAACCCACAACATATTGCCTCCCTTAGTTTATCGGCTGATGATGTTACGGGGTTTTTCTCAACCCCTGAAGGAAATTTTACCATTACCAAAGAAGGGCTTCAATTTATTGTTTACAACCAAAAGGATATGCCCGTACCTGAAGGAATACTTTGTGGAACCCCTGATGTTACCTACCAGGTTACCGCGCCAACTGCACCTGTTGCTGGCATTGCCTGTAAAGCCGTAAATGTTTACTTAGAATGCGATTTTGCTTTTTATCAAAGCAAAGGCAGCAATATTTCAACCATTACCAACTATGTAATTGCTTTTTTTAATCAAGTGGCTACCTTATATGCCAATGAAAATATTGCCATACAAATTTCAGAAATGTTTGTATGGACCAGCCCTGATCCTTATGCATCACTTACCACAACAAGCGATATACTGAACTCTTTCCGTACAACAAGGGGTTCCAATTATAACGGCAATCTTGCTCATTTTCTAACCACCCGTAATCTGGGCGGCGGGGTAGCTTATGTAAATACGCTTTGCAATAAGCCGTATGCTTTTGGCGTAAGTATGGTTTATGGCACGTACAATAATGCTCCGGCTTATAGCTGGACCGTCGAAGTAGTAACCCATGAACTTGGCCACAACCTTGGTTCACCACACACGCAGTCCTGTTCCTGGTCCACCGGCCCTCTTGATAACTGCTATGCCGTCGAAGGCACTTGTGCCGCAGGTTCAACGCCGGTAAATGGTGGCACCATAATGAGCTACTGCCATCTTACCAGCATAGGTATAAATTTTAATAATGGTTTTGGCTTTTATCCGGGTAATCTTATCCGCGATAAAGTATTGAATGCATCCTGCATAACAGGCGGCACTTCTTCCGCTGCCCCTACTTCATTATCTACTTCCAACATTACACAAACATCGGCTACATTAAACTGGATTGCTACACCTGGAGCGGTTAATTATACGTTTCAATATAAATTGGCTGCTGCTGCTAGTTGGACAGCCACAGGTACTACTACAACAAGTGTAAATATTTCGGCACTTCCCGGCGCAAATAGTTATGTGTGGACAGTAAGATCGGACTGCTCTGGCTTTGCTGCCAATGCCAACTTTACAACTTTAGGTGCGGCTGTCTGTACAGCGCCAACATCTTTAACAACAACCAACATTACACAAACAGCGGCATCGCTAAACTGGACGGCTGTTATCAGTGCCACCAGCTACACTGTTCAATATAAAACCGCTGCGGCAACTACGTGGACAAGTCTAAACACAACTACTAATTCGCTTGGGTTTAGTAGTTTGATTGCGGGTACTAACTACAACTGGTTAGTAAAAGCAAACTGCTCATCTAATTCAGTTACAGCAAGTTTTACTACTGGAAATACTTCGACACCGCCGCCTACCTACATTTGTACGGTATCTACCAGCCTTACGGAAACCAATATTACCAACAACTCCGCTACACTCCGCTGGACGGGTAACGCAAATGCACAATCATACACGGTGCGGTTTAGGGAAGTAGGAGCAATAAACTGGACGGATTATAACAACGTTACCACCACATCGCAAAATGTGCGGTTGAAACCAAGGCGCAATTATGAATGGACAGTTGATACAAGATGCAACAACGGAACAAATTCGGGTGCCACGGTCGTAAAACGTTTTACCGCGTTTTAGGTTGGCAATTAGTTAAAAAAAAAGTAAAAGCTAAGTTTTGAAGGGTTTTTGTTGTAAACTGATTGTTACATTGTGATCCTAAAGGCCCGAACCTTCAACCTATTGCTAAGAAGGCAGGTGCTTTATTCAGCTTCCCAACTTTTCAAGTTTGTTTTTTCATTTCTGGCAAAATAGAGTAAAAGAAAGTTGAATTTACGGTAACTTCTTTCATAATTTCTTATTTATACCTGCAAGGTTTTAAAAACCTTGCGGGGAAAGTTTAAAAAAACCAGCTCGCCACAAAAATCGCAGTAATCACACAAATCAAATCAACCAAAAGCATTGTGCCAAGTGTGTAACGTGTGTTTTTAACTTTAATCGATCCGAAGTAAACGGCGATTACATAAAATGTTGTTTCGGCGCTGCATTGGAAAATACAACTCAGTCGGCCGGTGAACGAATCGGCACCAAACATCTTCATCGAATCGATCATAAATCCACGGGAACCGCCCGAACTAAATGGTCGCAACATGGCAACTGGCAACGAATCGGTAACTTGTTTACTCACTCCGATGTTTGAGAATGCAAATGATATTCCGTTACTAATTATCTCAAACAAACCACTATTTCTAAAAAACGAAATTGCTACTAACATTCCCATTACATAAGGAAAAATGGTTACGCCCGTTTTTAATCCGTTGTTGGCTCCTGTTACAAACGCGTCAAAAATAGTGGTGCTTTTTTCTATAAATTTTTTCTCATTTATAAACGAAAAAACCAATGTAAATCCAATTATCGCAACTAACATTAAACCCGAAAGATTGGATGTAAAAAAGTTTTTGCCAATTAAATCCAAACCATTTACATAAAATAATAATCCAACTATGGCGGCAATTATTGTCATTAATGCCACGACTAATGAAGCGCTTTTGAAGTTGATTTTTTGACGAATTCCAACGATTAAAAAAGCGGCGATGGTTCCTATAAAAGAAGTAATAATACACGGTAACATCACATCGGCAGGATTGCTGGCATTTTCGGCAGCGCGGTATCCGATGATTGAAGTCGGAATTAAAGTTAATCCAGCAGCGTGCAAACACATAAACATGATTTGAGCATCGCTGGCTTTGTCTTTATCGGGATTTATTTCTTGTAAACTTTCCATTGCTTTTAATCCGAAAGGCGTTGCTGCCGAATCCAATCCTAAAAAATTGGCGGCAAAATTCAATGTCATGTACGAAATGGATGAGTGGTTTTTTGGCACCGTTGGAAATACTTTGGTAAACATCGGACTTAATTTTTTGGCTAATTTTTCGGCGGCACCAGAGACAATTAATAGCTCCATGAGTCCGCAGAAAAAAGCCAAATACGCAATTAACGGAATGATTAATTCGAGTAAACTATTTTTGCATGTTGGTAAAAGTCCGTCCGATTTTTGAACACCACTGTATATTTTTACAGTTTTACTTTTATAAACATACGTCGTGTCGGCATTTAATGTATCTCGGTTGATAACAATGGTTTCGTCTGGTGCTTTTAAAATACTGTCTTTTACAAAAGCCGGAATTTGATTCAGGTATTTTTCAGAAATTAATATTGGGTCGTCTTTTTTCCCGTTTAATACATAATCTATGGTATAGTTATTACCAATAAACAAGCTGAAAATAACAAATGCGATTGAAGAAATAAAAATTGCCAACCAAAATCTACTTAATACCATAATCTTTTTTTTTGTAAATGTAACATTTATCAGATTTGAAATACAACTATTTTTGACAACATTTCAAACCATTTATTTTGGTAATTCGTATACAGTTATAAGTGTCTGTTGTAATTTATTGTTGATAAATAGTAGTTGTTTATTTTGACACTTAAATCAATTATACACCGTTTGTTTATACTTCTTTATCGATTATTTGTAAAAAATTAAAATAATTGATTTGTGATTTATATATTTGACATCATTTTAAAAAATAAACCTCTATAACTTACCTATTTAAATGAAAAATTTATACCTAATCGCTTTCGTTTTTACTGTTTTTTGCGCTTCTGTTTTTGGACAATCTCCTAGCGATGTAAAAAACATTATTTCCCACTACGATCTAAACAAAATAAAAGAGAAAGAAATTTATTACAGAAAAAAAGCACAAGCTGAAAAAGCAAAAGCAGAAACCGTTGCTAGATTAAACAATTGGCCGCTAGTTGTTGTTAATGAAAATGGATCAAAATCAGAATTAATGAAATTAACTGCTGATGGATATCCAATTTATTATACCACAGATAATGTAAATGCAGCCAAATCTACTAGAGCTAATTTTTTACATAATAACGGTGGCATGGGTTTAAATCTAGAAGGACAAGGAATTACGGTTCGTGAATGGGACGGAGGTAGAGTTAGAGAAACGCACACTGCTTTTGGCGGTCGTGTGACTGTAGTAGATGATCCTACAGGAGCTTTGGCTGCACATTCTACTCACGTTTGTGGAACTATGATATCTAGTACTGTAGCCATTAAAGGAATGGCACCACAGGCATTGGCTCGAACATTCAATTGGACTGATGATGAAGGAGAAGCTTTATCAGAAGTACAACTAGGGATGTTGGTTTCTAATCACTCTTACGGAGTGCCATTATCAGGCACAGGAGGTCCTTTAGCGCCATGGATTATAGGTGCTTATGTTTATGATTCTTATGTTTGGGATGAAATAGCTTACCTTTCTCCATACTATTTAAAAGTAGTTTCTGCTGGTAATGATGGAAACAGTACTGCCAATGCAAACCCTATGATTGGTGGCCTTGATAAATTAACTTTTGATAAAACAGCAAAAAACATCTTGGTTATTGCTAATGCAAACGATGCTACTATTGCGGCAAGTGGTGCTTTAACAAGTGTTACTATAAACACATCAAGCAGCCAAGGACCTACAGATGATTATAGAGTAAAACCAGATATTACTGGAAACGGTACTAATGTAACTTCAGCAAACAGTACGAGTAATACTTCAACAACAACAATGACAGGAACCTCTATGGCTTCTCCTAATGTAGCTGGTACTTTAATTTTACTTCAACAACATTATAAAAATCTATACAATAGTTTCATGCGATCAGCAACGCTAAAAGGTCTTGCATGCCATACTGCTGATGATGCAGGAGATGTTGGTCCAGATCCTTACTTTGGTTGGGGGTTATTAAATGCTAAAAAAGCAGTTGAAACGCTAACGGGTAATGGACTTACTTCATGGGTTTCAGAAGAAAATCTTAATCAAGGACAAACCTATTCAATGACGGTAAATTCTGATGGAACAGCACCGCTTATTGCGTCCATTACATGGACTGATGTTCCTGGAGCTATTAATACTGGTGGCTTGCCTGTGAACGATCCGACCAGAGCATTGGTGAACGATATAGATATTAGAATTACAAGAAACACAAATACTTATTTTCCATGGAAACTTGTAGAACCACTAGGAGAAGCAATTAGAACAGGCGACAACAACATTGATAATGTAGAGCAAGTAAAAATTGACACGCCAATAGCTGGAAATCATACCATTACAATTACTCATAAAGGAACATTAGTAAATGCTAGTCAAAAATATTCTTTGGTAATTACGGGTATTAATTCTGCTTTTGCTCTCAATTCAACAACTGCTGATTTAGTGGTTTGTTCGAATCAAAATGCAGTTTTTAACTTTAATTACACCCAGTCAGGAAGCGGAACAACCAATTTTACCGCTGTAGGATTACCTTCTGGAGCAACGGCAACATTTAGTCCAACTTCTTTAAGTGCTAACGGAACAGTAACAATGACTATTTCTGGATTATCGTCAATTGTTCCTGGCGAATATTTTGTTGGTATAAATGGAAACAATGGATCTGAAACAGAAACAAGATATAAATCGTTGCGCGTATATAATTCTACCTTTCAAAACGCTGTATTAAACACTCCAACAAACGGAGTAATAGGATTGTCGACTTCAACAATTTTAAGATGGAATGCTCAAGTAAATGCAGAATCATATACCGTTCAAATTTCAACATCTTCAACATTTTCAACATTTTTTGTAAATGACATTGTTACAACTAACGAATATTTTGCCTCTGGATTAAGTCAAGAAACAAGATACTATTGGAGAATAATTCCAATAAACAGATGTGGTAATGGAAGTGCTGCTACGGCAACTGTATTTTCATTTGACACGGGTGTCTTAGTCTGTAATTTAACCTATACAGCAACCGATTATTCAAATGCAACGCTAGCAAGTGTAGCAAATTCTACAGCAAGCGTTCCTTTGACCATAACAGGCGGATATACCATTGGCGACATAAATGTAAATATTATTATGTCGCATACTTATGTGCAAGATATGACCATTTCGTTGCAAGGTCCTGCCTCAATTGGAAGTCCAATTATTATCTTATTACAAGAGCCATGCGGCGATAATGATAATATAAATTGTACTATGGATGATGATGGATTGGCACCTGCTTGTGCAGGAAATCCAGCTATATCAGGACCTATTGCGCCTTTTGATAGTTTGAGTGCGTTAAATTCACTTCCTGCTGATGGAGAATGGACTCTGCTTATTGATGATCCTTACAATGGTGATGGAGGAATTGTGAGTTTATTTAGTATTAATATGTGTAGAGTTAGTCCCGCATTATCTATAAATGAAAACACAGCTCTCTCAGATTGTAGTGTTTATCCAAATCCAACAAATGGAACCGTAAATGTGTCTATTCCGAATATTACTGAAAAAACGATGATTTATTTATACGATTTACAAGGAAGAAAAATTCTGACTACAGAAACCAATCAAATGAATTCTTCTTTTCATATCGGAAATCTTCAAGACGGAATTTATCTAGTAACTATTGAAAACAGTACGGGAGCTACTTCCAAAAAAATAATATTACGCAAGTAATACAACAGTAATAAATAAAAAAGGATGTCTACATTTTGTGTGACATCCTTTTTTTATATGTGAATAATTTCTTCTGTGATTAACAAGTCTTCTTTTCTAAATCGAAGAAAAACTTGTGCTACTGCAATAACATCTTTTTCGCAATACGTTACAATTCGGTCGATGTCTTTTTCGACGTAAAAAACATGCGCTACTTGACTGCCGTCGATGTCGTCTTTGGAGGTTGGAATTCCTAATATTTTAGTCAACAATTTTAAAGAAGTGAAATGTTTGTAATCGCCAAACTTCCATAATTCTAACGTATCGAGATGTGCAATTTCCCATGGTTTTTTTCCGAATAAATTGAGTTTGTTGGGAATCGCAACTTGATTAATTATCATTCTTCTAGCGATGAAAGGAAAATCAAATTCTTTAGCATTGTGTCCACACAACAAATGTTGCGGTTGATTGAAATGGTTGTTCAATAAATTATTGAAATCAAGTAGAATTTTTTTCTCCTCTCCAAAAAAAGAAGTCACTCTAAAGTTTCTAATGTCGCCTTTTGTAATGAAATAACCGACAGAGATACACACTATTTTTCCGAATTCTGCCCAAATTCCGGCACGTTCATAAAAATCTTCTGGAGTGTGCTCGTCTTTGCGTTGGTATTGGGTTTTGAGTTCCCAAAGGTGCTGCATTTCTTCGTCAAGATTTTGGAAGTTCTCTTGCTCCGGAACGGTTTCTATGTCAAGAAACAAAATGTGATCTAATCGTATTTTTTCAATCATAATAACTTGGTTTTAGATGGCGTTGATTTAATGTTTTTATTGGCTTTGCAGTACGAAGTTACACAAAAAGAAGTTTGCTTTTATAAGTAGTGTTCTTTTTTGTTGGATTCCCGTTAGAATAAACTTTGTTGGTTCGAAGGATTTTCATGTTCGAGCAACCATTTTTTTCGCCACAAACCGCCAGCATAACCCGTTAACGAACCGTCGCTTCCGATGACTCTGTGACATGGAATTACAATCCACAATGGATTTTTACCATTGGCAGATGCGACGGCGCGAATCGCTTTTACATCGCCAAGTTTTTTGGATAAATCGAGATACGACATCGTTCTCCCGAAAGGAATTTGGAGTAATTCGTTCCATATCTTACGTTGGAATTCGGTACCTTTTGGATTGATTTTAATATCAAAATTGCTGCGTTTTCCATCGAAGTACTCGTTGATTTGGGTTATAGATTCTTGTAAAATTTCTGGAATAGCTGATGAAAGTTCCCCATTCTGCAAGATGGAAATGGCTGCAATACCGTTTTCGTCTCCAGAAATTTTAGCCATTCCAATTGGTGTAACGAAGTATGCTGTATCCATACTAACGATAAATTATGTTTTTAGAATATATACTTTGGATTACCTCTGAATTGACATCTGTTGGTAAATCTCGTCCACATATATCTTGTTTCGTGCTATTTATAAACCAATTTCTATAACTTTCTATCCTTTTTGAATCCTTATACCAACTGAAATATTTTGGCTTTAAATTAATGGTATAGGCATTTGGATAGTCTTCCCACTTTGTTTTGCCTAACATTTCAATGATGTAAAATACATTCGTTGCGTCTTTGTCTTTATCGAATAATGTAGGATTAATGTTGGCTTTAAAATCGCTAAACGTTGGTTTTGTTTGCGAAAAAGCTCCTGAAAAAAATAGTAGTAAAAGAAAGGAAAAATTAGTTGTCTTCATACTTTATTTGGTTTCTATAAAGATAGTAATTTTAATTTTTTAAAATGAAGGTGTCATTCCGAATGACTTAAAATGTACATTTCCAACGACTCCAATTCGGTATCCGACATAGTTTTGGTGATTTGAAGATTGATTTTCATAGTTTCATAAAGCTCTTGATTGACAATAGGTTCGGCTTCTTCTTTTAAAAACGCCACCATATCTCCATTTTTTTCTTTGTAGATTGTAGCGGTTTCCTGTAAACTTGGTCCGATAATTTTTTGATCGATTTGATGACAGCTAATGCAATTGTTTTCGGTAAAAAGTACTTCGCCTTTTTCTAGGGTTGGCGCCGAAAGCGCTTCTTCTTTTGTGGTTGCTTCTTTCGTACCACAACTGATTATAAAAAATGGGAGTGCTAAAAAGTAAAATATATTCTTCATTCTAAAATTTTATTATTTGCAGATTGTCCTAGCCCTGATTGAAACGGAAATCCTTTTTTGCCGTTGTTCGGCAGAAAAGATTGCAGTGAAAAGCAGGAAATAGCTTCAGATAGCGCCCGTCCCTCGCAATGACATTACGAAATCAATTTCACTACATCTTTGGCAAAATAGCTCGCAATTAAATCGGCACCGGCTCTTTTTATAGCGGTAACTTGCTCCATCATTACTGCGTCGTGGTCAATCCAACCACGTTCTGCTGCGGCTTTTATCATGCAATATTCGCCCGAAACTTGATACACCGCCACAGGAACTTCGGACATGTTTTTGACTTCGCGAACAATGTCGAGATAGGCAATTCCGGGTTTTACCATCACAATATCGGCACCTTCTTCGATATCCATTCGCGTTTCACGAAGCGCTTCAATGCGGTTGTGGTAATCCATCTGATATGTTTTTTTGTCTTTTGGAATGTTTTGTAAATCGACTGGTGCGCTGTCGAGAGCATCGCGAAACGGACCGTAATGCGCCGAAGCGTATTTGGCAGAATACGCTAAAATTCCGGTATTGGTAAAACCTTCATCTTCCAACGTTTCACGGATTTCGAGAATTCTGCCGTCCATCATGTCACTTGGTGCGACGATATCGGCTCCTGCTTGCGCATGCGAAACGCTCATTTCTGCTAAAAATAGAGACGTTGGATCGTTAACGATTTGTCCATTTTCGATAATTCCGTCGTGTCCGTAAATGGAATACGGATCGAGCGCTACATCGGTCATTACAATCATATCGGGACAAGCATTTTTTACCGTTTTGATGGCGCGTTGCATTAATCCGTTTGGATTGAGTGCTTCGGTTCCTTTGTTGTCTTTTAAATTATCGGGGACTTTTACAAAGAGTAGCACCGATTTTAATCCGAGTTTCCATAATTCTTTGACTTCTTTTTCGAGGTTGTCTAAACTCAATCGGAAGTAGTTTTGCATGGACGGGATTTCTTCCCTCACGCCTTTGCCTTCTACTACAAAAAGCGGAACGATAAAGTCGTTTGGGGAAATAATGGTTTCACGAATTAAGGAACGAATGCTCTCGTTGGTGCGTAATCTGCGATTTCTTCTTAAAGGAAACATATCTTTTAATTTAAAATTTAAAATTGCTACTAGGCCGTTCGCTCTCGCTCGGGTCAACATTTAAAATAATTTTTAAATCCAATCAATCGGATTTTGTAATATTTTGATTAATTTTTCTTCTTCACTTCCCGTTTCTGGATGATGGTCATACACCCATTGCACATGTGGTGGTAACGACATCAAAATGCTTTCTATTCGGCCGTTCGTTTTGAGTCCGAATAGTGTTCCCTTATCATGAACCAAATTGAATTCGACGTAACGACCGCGACGGATTTCCTGCCATGTTTTTTGTGCTGACGAATACGGTAAATTTATTCTTTTTTCAACAATAGGGATATACGCTTCTAGGAAACTATTACCAATTTCGGCAACAAAGTTGAACCAATTTTCCATTGACATCGTGTCGTCAGCTTTACAATAATCGAAAAACAAACCGCCAATTCCTCGTGCTTCATTGCGGTGTGTATTCCAAAAATAAGTGTCGCATTGCTTTTTATATTTTGGATAAAACTCAGTATTGTGTTTGTCGCAAGCCGCTTTGCTAGTTTGGTGAAAATGAATGGCATCTTCTTCAAAAAGATAATACGGCGTTAAATCTTGTCCGCCTCCGAACCACGAATTGATTGTATTTCCGTTGTCATCGTACATTTCGAAATAACGCCAATTAGCATGAACCGTTGGTGCCATGGGGCTTTTAGGATGAATCACTAAACTTAACCCGCAGGCAAAAAAATCGGCTTCTACCACTTTGAATATTTGTTGCATTGTATCGGGCAATTTACCGTACACTGCCGAAATGTTAACGCCGCCTTTTTCAAAAACGTGTCCGTTTTCAATTACGCGCGTTCTTCCGCCACCACCTTCTGGTCGTTCCCAAATGTCTTCACGGAATTCCGCCACACCATCAACCTCTTCTAACTTGGAAGTGATTTGGTTTTGGAGGTTGAGTAGGTATTGATAGAATTTATCTTTCATTGGTTAACTCGTATAATTCCATATCTAATGGCGTTTCATCTGTTGGAGTGAATTCATTTGGCAATGTTGCTGTCCAGACAAAGCCATTATTTTCAGCGACTTTAATACTTCTAGAATTGGTTTTATGGGAAATAATCTGAAGTGTTTTCAAACCCAATTCCTCAAAAGCAAAGGATATCATTTTCTTGACTGCGAATGAAGTTACTCCTTTTCCTTCCAATTCAGAACCAATACAATACGCGAATTCTCCTTGTTTTTTATCCCAATCTAATTTCTTTAAAATAATCAATCCCGCTATAGTTTGAGATTTTTCATCCCTAATGACAAAAGTGAAATTGGTCTTTTCTGTTATTTCTTTATTTTTGATTGCAATATATTCGACCGCCTTTTCTAACGTTTCATTAGCAGAAATCGTTCTTGGAAAATAGCGTTTCAATCTTTCATTATTCGACTTCATAAACTCATGCAACTGATTGGCATCGGTTGGTTGTAATTCGTCGATAATGAAATTTTCTGTTGTCATTATTTATTGTATTCTTTCACTGCTTCTATAAACGCTTTCGCATGATCTACCGGAATGTTAGGTAGAATTCCGTGTCCTAGATTTACGATATAATTGTCCTTTCCGAATTCGTCTATCATTTGATGCACCATTTTTTTGATGGTTGGAATTGGAGACAATAATCTTGACGGATCAAAATTTCCTTGTAACGTGATTTTTCCTCCCGTTAAATAACGGGCATTTCTAGCCGAACACGTCCAATCGACACCAATAGCAGATGCTTTCGATTTTGCCATATCTGCTAAGGCAAACCAACATCCTTTCCCGAAAACAATAACCTTTGTTTTTGTCGACTTTTCAGTTGTTTGCCCGAGATCGCCAAGAACCGACTTTTTTTCATCGGAAAAAACATTTTTAGTGTCGGTTTCATCTGCTAAAGCTTCTACAATTTGGTTGATGTATTGCCAAGAAAATTCCTGGTAATCTACAGGCGACAACATTCCTCCCCAGGAATCAAAAATCTGAATGGCGTTGCAACCTGCTTTTACTTTTTCCTTTAAATATAAAATCGTGGTATCGGTGATTTTTTGCAATAAGGTGTGTGCTGCAACTGGGTTAGAGAAACAAAATCCTTTAGCGGTATCAAAACTTTTAGATCCTTTTCCTTCCACAACATAACAAAAAATCGTCCATGGTGAACCGGCAAAACCAATTAATGGCACCTCATCGTTCAGCATTTCTTTTGTGAGTTTTATTGCATCAAATACATATCCTAAGGTTTCATTCACATCGGGAACAATCACTTGGTTGACTTGCTCTATGGTGCGAATCGGATTTGGAATTATAGGTCCGAGATTGTCTTTCAATTCTACATGAATTCCCATCGCTCTTGGCACTACCAAAATATCGGAAAACAAAATGGCAGCATCTGGTTTCACAATTCGAATCGGTTGCACGGTAATTTCGGCAGCCAATTCGGGCGTTTCACAACGCGTGAAGAAATCGTATTTGTCGCGTAATGCTCTAAATTCTGGTAAATATCTACCGGCTTGACGCATCATCCAAACGGGAGGACGTTCGACAGTTTCATTATTTAATGCGCGAAGGAATAGGTCGTTTTTAATCATTTTTTTGTTTGCTTTATGCTTTAAGCAATAAGCTTTAAGCGTTTTTATTTTACCTACAGCTTACAGCATATAGCTTACAGCGGTAAAAATCACATCTTCAATGGTTGGTTGTTCTGCAATTACAATGTTTTTTATGTGTTTATTTTCTAAAGTTTCTGCGGTGGTTTCGCCGATGCAGAAACAGACTTCGTCTTTTATGGTATTCATTTTAAAATAACTTTCAACAGCTGACGGACTGAAAAATAAAATTCCGTCGAGTTTACTTTTTATCTTGTGGGAAGTGATGTTGGTTTCATACACTTCTATTTCGTTGAACGTAATTTGGTTTTCTTTTAAAGTGTTTGGCAAAACGTCTCTTCGGATATTTCCGCTGAAAAAAGTGAAGGTTTCATTGGAATAAATAAGTGAAATGATTTCAGCTAAATCGGATGCGTAATCGGTATATACTGCAACCTCAGAACCATTCTCTTCCAAAAATTCTTTTGTTTTGATACCAACACAAAAAACAGGTTTCCCTCTTAATTCACTGCATTTGGGATTTTCTAAAACACTTTGAACCGCATTTTGGCTTGTAAATATTAAATTGTCGTTAACGTTTGACAATTCGAAATTGATGTTTTTTATGGCAATGAAATTTTCTTCTAATACTAAAACATTTGCATCTAATAAAAGTTGCTTTTGCTTTGGTAAAAGTTTTTTGGTAGATAGTATATTGATGGTATTTGCCACTTAAGTACGAATTATTTTTTTAGTTCTTTTTTGATATTTTCCATTAGTTGCGTTCCACCGTTACTCAAAATTTCTTGCGCCAAATTGAATCCTAATTTTTTCCATTCGGATATGTCAACTCGTTTTTCTACTTCTATTTTTTCTTTCCCATTAATGGATAAGAGCACTCCTTTAAAATGAATGCTATCTTCTTTTTCATTGTATTTTGCAATAGCGCCGATTGGTGCTGTACATCCACCTTCGAGTGTTTTTAGAAATTGTCTTTCAATGTAGGTGCAAATTTCAGCATCAATATCATTTAAATGTGAAATAGCATCAATACAAAAATTATCATTTGCCATTGCTAAAACAACCATTGCACCTTGTGCTGGAGCTGGCGTCATCCAATCTAAATTGATAAATTTCAATTGATTTTCTGCTCCCCTCTCCTTTGGAGAGGGGCTGGGGGTGAGGCCAATTCTTTCCAAACCGGCAGCTGCGAAAACGGCTCCATTCCAATCGTTATCTTCAAGTTTTTGTATTCTTGTATTTACATTTCCTCTTAAATTAACAACTTCATGATTTGGATATTTATTCAACCATAATGCTTGACGACGAAGACTTCCTGTAGCAATTGTTCCGTTATTTTCAAGAAAATCGATATTCCCTTTGTGGACTAAAATATCCAATTCATTGGCTCTTTCTAAAACGGCAGCTTGAACAATTCCTTGTGGTAAAGCAGTTGGTACATCTTTCATCGAATGAACAGCAATGTCAACCTGACCATTTATCATTGCGACATCTAACGTTTTAGTGAAAATTCCTGTTATTCCGAGTTCGTAAAGGGGTTTATCGAGAAGTAAATCACCATCCGATTTTACAGAGATGATTTGCGTTTTATAACCTAAATCGTTGAGTTTTTTTTGAACTGTGTGTGCTTGCCAGAGTGCTAATTCACTATCACGAGTTCCGATACGTATTGTTTTTTCCATTTCTTTTATTTGCCACAAAGACAACACTGAAAGTTTTTTACTATTCAAAAAAACTTCGCTCTTGTTCCAATTGAAATACTTTTTCAATCCACTCGATGCCTTCGTCCATTGATTCGCCATCTTTTAGATGATTCACAAAATGGTTGGTGATTTTTTGTATGATTTTATTGCTAATTAATTCGGCTTGCTCCTCATCAAAATTTACTACTTTTTTACGATGAATACTCAATTCGCTTTCTTTAATCGCGTTTAATTTTTCTTTTAGTGCTTGAATTGTTGGTGCAAATTTCCTGTTTTTTGTCCACACCATAAATTCTTCTTTAATTTCTTCAATGATAACTTCGGCTGCTGGAATGTGGAGTTTGCGGTTTTCAAGCGTTTCATCTGTTATTTGAGAAAGGTGATCAAGATGAATTAAAGTCACGCCATTTACTTCCTTCACATTTTCATTTACATTTTTCGGAATCGACAAATCTAAAATCAATAATGGTTTTTTTAGGTTCAGAATTGCTTTATCGATAGTCGGATTTTGCGCGCCTGTGGCTACAACTACAACGTCGGCTTTTTGCAATTCGAGTTGTAAATCGGCGTAATCTTTTACGATTACGTCTAATTTTTGAGCAAGTTTTTCAGCTTTATCCTTCGTTCTGTTGATTAAAGTAATGTGATCGTGTTTGGTGTGTTTTACCAAATTTTCGCAAGTGTTTCTTCCGATTTTTCCGGTTCCGAAAAGCAAAATGTTTTTATCCGAAATGTTTTCTACATTCTTAATTATGTATTGCACTGACGCAAAAGATACTGATGTTGCTCCCGAAGAAATTTCGGTTTCCGTCTTAATTCTTTTACTAGCCTGAATAACCGAATTGACCAATCTTTCCAAAAAAGAATTGACTAATCCGTTCGATTTACTTTCGTTGAATGCTATTTTTATTTGGCTGATGATTTCAAAATCGCCAAGAATCTGACTGTCCAAACCTGTTCCTACGCGAAACATGTGATTTATTGCCTCTTGGTTTTTATAGATGTACGCCACTTCCTGAAACTCTTCGACGGTTCCTTTACTGTTTTCACAAAGCAGTTTGATTAATTGATAGGGATGTTGTGCAAAGCCATAAATTTCGGTTCGATTGCAAGTAGATGTCACAAGTAACGCTTCAATTCCTTCGGCTTCGGCTTGTATTAATAAAGTAAATTTTGCTTTGGTGTCTATACTAAACTTTCCTCTTATTTCTGCATCTGCTTTCTTATAACTCAAACCTAAAGCATAAAAAGTGGTGTGTTTTGACATATTAAAATTTTCCATAAATTACTTTTCGTAAAAGTTCAACAAAATTAGTGGCATACTATTCATAAAAACAACGCTAGAAGAACTTTTTGTATCGCTTCGGGAAATTTTAAACCAAAAAGGACTTTATAGCGATATTTATTATAAATTTGTACTGAAATCGAGCTTTGCAATCTGTCTTGTGTAGATTAGTTCTAAATAAGAAATGGATTTATTAACAAAATCATTTACTGAAAAATATCGCTATGGGTTCTCAAGAAGAAATAAAAATTGAAAATGAGTTTATTTTGTATCGTTTTCAAAATGATGGAAATGAAACATTTAAAATAGAAAAAGACATTCAACAAGGTCTTATCCAATTTCATTTTGGCATTAAAGGAAAAGCAAAATTCATTTTCAATCAAGGCACATATGCATTGGATTTGAATGAAGAAAAATCGTATTTGTTTTACAATCCGCAAAAAGAATTACCTTTAAATATGGAGTTAGCACCTAACACTTGGGTGATTTGTATTATTATTTCGATACAGAAATTCCACAGTTTGTTTACTAACGAATCAGGACATATTCCGTTTTTGAGTGATGAAAATAAAGACAAGAAATATTACAATGAAGGCGAAATTAGTCCATCAATGGCGATTGTTTTAAGTCAATTGTTTCATTATAATTTAAATCCGTCCATAAAAAACCTATATTATAAAGGGAAAGGTTACGAATTATTAAGTTTGTATTTCAACCGTTCGGAAGACCCAAACGCAGAACAATGTCCGTTTTTAATTGATGAAGAAAATGTACTTAAAATCCGAAAAGCAAAGGAAATTATTCTTTCCAACATGGCAGAACCACCAGGTTTGCAAGAACTGGCTGATAAAGTTGGATTGAGTTTAAAAAAACTTAAAATTGGATTCAAACAAATTTATGGCGATACTGTTTATGGATTTTTATTTGATTATAAAATGGATTGTGCTAGACAATTATTAGATAGCGGTTCCTATAATGTAAACGAAGTCGGATTAAAAATTGGCTACAGTACTGGAAGTCATTTTATAGCGGCATTCAAAAAAAAATTCGCCACAACACCCAAAAAATATTTGATGTCGATTAACACAAATACGTAATTTAGAAAATCTCGTATATCAAACCATCAGAAAAAAGTTTAATTATAAAATAAATTGCAACGAATGAAAGGAGTATTACTCGTAAATTTAGGTTCGCCCGAAAGTCCAACACCAGAAGATGTCAAGCCGTATTTAGATGAATTTTTAATGGACAAATACGTAATTGACGTTCCGTTTTTATTGCGTGCATTATTGGTTCGTGGTATTATTTTGAGAAATCGACCAAAAAAATCGGCCGCGGCTTATGCTAAAATTTGGTGGGAAGAAGGTTCGCCATTGGTCGTTATTTCACAACGAATGCAAAAGAAAGTGCAATCAAAAGTTACTATTCCTGTGGCGTTGGCAATGCGTTACGGAACCATGACCATCTTGAAAGGATTACAAGAATTGAAAGATAAAGGTGTTGATGAAGTAATGCTTTTTCCATTGTATCCGCAACACGCGATGGCTTCTACCACAACGATTTTAGTTTTAGCAGAAGAACTGCGTCAGAAACATTTTCCAGAAATGAAATTCACGACAGTTCCAGCGTTTTACAACAAACCGGGTTACATCAGAGCATTGGCCAATTCCATAAAAAAACATTTGGATACTTTTGAATACGACCATTTGTTATTTTCGTATCACGGTATTCCAAAACGACACATTCGCAAAACCGATATTACCAAATCGCATTGTACCATCGACGGTTCGTGTTGCAGTACACCATCGCCAGCTCATGAATTTTGTTACCGTCATCAATGTTATGAAACGACGAAACAAGTGGTAGAATTACTCGGAATTCCAAAAGACAAATACAGTCAAACTTTCCAATCACGATTGGCGGGCGACAAATGGTTAACACCTTATACGGATTTTGAAATAAACAAAATGCCAGAAAATGGAATCAAAAAATTGGCTGTTGTTACTCCAGCTTTCGTTTCCGATTGTTTAGAAACTTTGGAAGAAATTGCTATGGAAGCCAATCATCAATTTAAGGAACATGGCGGTGAAGAATTTTTAGCGATTCCGTGTATGAATGATGGCGACGAATGGTGTGAAACAGTTGCTGGTTGGATTAACGATTTCAAGAATCAATAAAAACTTTGATGGAATACTACAATTACATAAAATCACTTCATCTCATCTTTGTAATCACTTGGTTTGCTGGACTTTTTTATATTGTTCGATTGTTTGTGTATCAAATTGAGGCCAATTATAAACCATCGCCAGAAAAAGAAATTCTACAAAAACAATACAAAATAATGACGTACCGATTGTGGTACATCATTACTTGGCCAAGCGCAATTTTGGCGACGCTTTTTGCGATTTGGCTACTTTGTTTAATGCCTTCTTGGTTGCAAATGCCGTGGATGCAAGTCAAGCTTGGCTTTGTTTTTGCGTTGTTCGCCTACCAATTAAAATGCCATCAAATTTATAATCAATTACAGAAAGACGAAGTAAAGTACAGTTCCAATTTTATGCGATTGTGGAATGAAGGCGCGACGCTTATATTGTTTGCTGTTGTTTTTTTAGTAATTTTAAAAAATGCTTTTAATTGGATTTATGGTGTTATTGGCATCTTTTTGTTTTCATTACTTTTAATGTTAGGTTATAAATTTTATAAAAAAATCAGAGAGCGAAACAAATTATAGTGTTTAAAAACTTCAAAATATCAATGCTTTCTTTGCGAATTAGGATTTTCCTATCGATGATTGTATTGATATTAATTGCATCGGTTTTGATGGCTTCCATATCGATTATCCAATTTAAAAACGAAGCCAAAGAATACCATCAGGAACGATTAGACCGAAAAGAAAATGCCATAAAAGAACACATTAATTATGTGCTTTCTAACACAACTTATCCACTCACTCAAAACAATTTACCATTTATTTTTAAGGATAAAATTCACGAATTAGCCGATATTCATAATTTAGATATTAACATTTATAGCTTGGATGGAAAACTTTTGAAATCGTCCAAAGGTTCTTTCTCTATCGACACCGTTTCTCCGTCTATTCCAAAATACATTATTAAACTTGTTCAATCTTCCATTGAAAAAAGATACGTTGATATTAAAAATATTGATGGTATAAAAAACCGCTCTTCTTTCAGCCAAATTAAAGACGATAAATTTAAACCATTAGGAATTTTGAACATTCCGTATGTAGAAGATGACGGATTTTACGAAGAAGAATTACAAGATTTCTTAATCCGATTGAGCCAAGTATATTCGTTTATGTTGGTCATTGCCTTTGCTTTGGCGTATTTTTTAGCGAGTTATATCACCAAATCGTTAAAAACCATTTCCGATAAAATCAATGAAACAAGTCTGAATCAAAAAAACGAAAAAATCGTAATTGAAGCCAACAGTCGTGAAATCAATTCGCTCATTTCGGCTTACAATAAAATGGTCGATAAATTAGAAGAAAGTGCCGTTATGTTAGCCCAATCGGAAAGAGAACAAGCTTGGCGTGAAATGGCAAAACAAGTCGCGCATGAAATTAAAAATCCGTTAACTCCAATGCGATTAACAGTGCAAAGTTTCCAACGAAAATTTGATGCCAAGGATCCAAATCTGAATCAAAAACTCAACGATTATACAAAAACATTAATTCAACAAATTGATACAATGAGTGCAGTTGCGTCTGCATTCTCCAATTTTGCTTCGATGCCTGCACAACAAAATGAAAATTTAAATGTAATTGATGTAGTCGAATTAGCGTTGGATATTTTTAACGAAGATTTTATCGTTTTCCAAAGTGAAAAACAAGAAATTATAACCAAATTAGATCGAACACAACTCATCAGAATTATTACTAATTTAGTTAAAAACGCTATTCAATCCATCCCAGAAGAACAAGTTGACAAATTGGTTTTAGTTACCGTAAAAGAAGTAGCTGAGGAAGTACTTATTATTGTAAAAGATAATGGTTCTGGAATTGAACCTGAAAATATAGAACACATTTTCGAACCTAAATTCACCACAAAAAATAGCGGAATGGGATTGGGATTGGGAATTATTAAAAATATTATTGAAAATTATAAAGGAACTATTACTTTTGAAACCGAATTGGGAAAAGGAACCACTTTTACGGTTTCTTTACCGATAATAAAAAAATAATTTATGAACTTCGAAAACTTAATCGTTACGGCTGAAAACGGAATCGCACAAATTACCATCAATCGTCCATCTAAATTAAATGCTTTAAATGTAGCTACCATTCAAGAATTGCACAACGCTTTTGAAAGCTTGAATTCTAATTCGGAAGTACGAGTTATCATCATCACTGGCGATGGTGAAAAAGCATTTGTTGCTGGTGCTGATATTTCAGAATTTGCACATTTTTCTGTAGAAGAAGGCGCGCAATTGGCACAACAAGGACAAGAATTATTGTTTGACTTTGTCGAGAATTTAAGAACTCCGGTAATTGCTGCCATTAATGGATTTGCATTAGGCGGTGGATTAGAATTGGCGATGTCGTGTCATTTCAGAATCGCTTCTGATAATGCAAAAATGGGATTGCCCGAAGTGTCATTAGGCGTCATTCCGGGTTATGGTGGAACGCAGCGTTTGCCACAATTAGTAGGAAAAGGCAGAGCAATGGAAATGATAATGACAGCCGGAATGATAACCGCCGAAGACGCATACAGAACTGGATTGGTAAATCATGTAGTGCCACAAGCAGAACTTTTAGATTTTACAAAATCGTTAGCACAACGCATTATGAAAAATTCACCAGTTGCTATTGGTCATGCGATAAAAGCGGTGAATGCTAATTTTAAAAATGGTGTTGACGGATACAAAACCGAAATAAAATCGTTTGGAAAATGCTTTGGAACTCAGGATTTTAAAGAAGGGACAACCGCGTTTTTAGAAAAAAGAAAAGCCGATTTTAAAGGAAGATAATACTATTTCTTACCTTTCCATTCTGCATAAAACTGCTCAAGGAATGATTCCATAAACAGGTGTCTTTCTTGAGCGATTTTTTTCCCGGTTTCGGTGTTCATCTTATCTTTCAATAATAACAGTTTTTCGTAAAAATGATTGAGTGTTGGTGCTTCACTGTTTTTATATTCCTCTTTGGTCATGCTTAAATTTGAAGCAATCGCAGGGTCGTAAAGCGTTCTGTTTTTAAATCCACCATAATTAAAAGCTCGGGCAATTCCGATAGCGCCAAGTGCGTCCAATCGATCGGCATCCTGAACAATTTCTAATTCTTTCGATTGGAATTTTGCCGCTACTTTGCCTCCTTTGAAAGAGATATTTTCAATAATCGCAATGACATCCAAAATGATTGCTTCGGAAACCTTTTGAGTCATTAAAAATTCACGAGCTACTTTCGGACCGACCGTTTCATCTCCATCATTAAATTTACTATCAGCAATATCATGAAGCAAAGCTCCTAGTTGAACAATTGTTATATCGCAGCTTTCATCTTTAGCAATTAATAACGCATTTTTATAAACACGCTCAATGTGAAACCAATCGTGTCCGCCTTCGGCATCTTTAAGTTGTTGCTTTACAAATTGGATTGTCTTTTCTATTAACGTCATATTATTAATTTAAATCCCTTCTGTACGAAAGGATTTAAAGTCTTTTATCTATTCTTTAGTCTTTTATCTTACTAAAGCTGGCGCAACCCATTTAAAGATTTTTGTCTCCTCTGGCAAAACCAATCGCTCTGAAATTTTCGCCATTCTTGCTGGTAATTTCATCAGATAATCGCGTGCTTTTTCGGCTTCATCAGTAAGATTAACCATTTTATCAATCTCCCATTTTTCAACCAATTTTTGAAGAATATCTACATAATCCGCTGCAGTATAAACGCCAATTTTTTGAGCTGAATTGGAGAACTCTTCAAAAGCAGTACTTATTTTTTCTCCCGATTCTCTTAAAAAATGAGCTGGCATTGTGATTTTTTGCTTCATCATGTATTGAAACGCGAGCATCATCTGACTTGGATCGACTTTAAAAATTTGACTTACAAATTCGCTATACGCGTGATGATGACGCATTTCGTCGCCAGCTATTAACTTGCATATTTTAGAAAGCTTTTTATCGCCATAATTTTTTGCCAATTGCGAAACTCTATTGTGTGAAATATAAGTTGCCAATTCTTGAAAACTTGTGTACACAAAGTTTTTGTATGGATCTTGTCCAGTTCCGATATCGAATCCGTCGGCAATTAAATGTTGAGTTGTCATTTCTACTTCGCGCATGTTCACGCGTCCCGACAAATACAAATATTTGTTTAACAAATCGCCGTGACGGTTTTCTTCAGCTGTCCAATGACGCACCCATTTTGACCAACCATTTCTTCCTTGATTGTCGACGCCTTCCACTTCCATAAGCCACGATTCGTAGGTTGGCAATGCTTCTTCTGTGATGGTATCGCCCACAAGAACTACCCAAAAATCATACGGTAAGTCTTTAGCAATTTCACGTAATTCTTTTACCTCATCAAAAAAAGTTTCTTTTTCTGAATTAGGAAGCATATCGGAAGGTTGCCAAATTTGCTCGACTGGGATTAAAAATTGATCAACAAAACTGTCTACGTTTTTCTCTAGATATTGCATTACTTCTAGACGAATGTTCTTTAATGACATATTAATTTCGTATTGATTGAACCACGGCGCTTTCTACTTTTTCCATTAATTTTTCAAATGGATACTCTTTTACAACAATTGGTTCGTGTATTATAAATTCTAATCGGTTTCCTAAACCCATAGGGAAGGCTCCAAATTTAACCATTTTCCATGAATTATTAATTGAAATAGGGACTATAACTGCGGATGGCGCATATTTACATAGGATTTTTATTCCATTTTCTGAAAACTTTTTCGGCGTTCCGTCTTTACTTCGGGTTCCTTCGGGGAAAATAACTGCTGACCGTTTGTGTTTTTCGATGTATTCTGACAATCCTTTTATTGTTGGAATGGCTTGTTTTGGATCTTTCCTATCTATAAGAACAGAGCCACCATGCCTTAAATTGTATGAGACACTGGGAATTCCTCTTCCCAATTCTTTTTTGCTAACAAATTTAGCGTGAAAGCGACGCAGATGCCATATAATTCCGATGATATCATACAAACTTTGATGATTTGCAACAAAGATAATCGGAACGTTTTTCGGAATTCTATCAATGTTTCTAATTTGAAACCATGTTCCTAAAATAAGCGTGCATTTTTCCAAACAGAAATTCAGATAATCGACACTTTTTTTATGTGCCTGATATCCAAAAACATTGAGACAAACCCATTGAATTGGATGAAAAACAAACAAACAGCTGATAAAACAAAAATAAAACACAACCGAAATTGGATACGAAATAAGCTTTTCCATCTAACAAAAAAATGATTGCAAAGTTACAGAATAATTTTGGGTTACGATTGTTTAAAACTCATTTTCATATTCTCTTATTTACATTAAAAAAAGATTTATTTTTACGGAATTAATAGCCACTTAAATATAGTAAAGATGAGCACAGAAAAAGAAGCCAAATTAAAAGCATTACAATTAACGCTTGACAAATTAGATAAAACGTACGGAAAAGGAACCGTAATGAAAATGGGAGATAAAGCCGTTGAAGAAGTAGAAACTATTTCTTCGGGTTCACTTGGTCTTGATTTAGCCTTGGGCGTAAACGGATATCCAAAAGGTAGAGTTATAGAGATATACGGTCCGGAATCTTCAGGGAAAACTACTTTAACACTACACGCTATTGCCGAATCACAAAAAGCAGGTGGAATTGCCGCTTTTATAGATGCTGAACATGCATTTGATAGAAATTATGCCGAAAAATTAGGTGTTGACATTGAAAATTTAATTATATCACAACCTGATAACGGTGAACAAGCATTGGAAATTGCAGAAAATTTAATCCGTTCAGGAGCTATTGATATTGTAGTTATTGACTCGGTTGCCGCGTTAACTCCAAAAAGTGAAATTGAAGGCGAAATGGGTGATTCTAAAATGGGATTACACGCTCGATTAATGTCGCAAGCGCTGAGAAAATTAACGGGAACAATTAGCAAAACCAATTCTACGGTATTTTTTATCAATCAATTAAGAGAAAAGATCGGAGTGATGTTTGGAAATCCAGAAACTACAACAGGTGGAAATGCCTTAAAATTTTATGCGTCGATTCGTTTGGATATTCGTCGTTCCTCTCAAATTAAAGATGGCGATAATGTGATAGGAAACCGAACCAAAGTGAAAGTCGTTAAAAATAAAGTTGCTCCGCCATTTAAAACAGCCGAATTTGATATTATGTATGGAGAAGGAATTTCCAAAACCGGAGAAATTCTTGATTTAGCTGTCGAATTTGAAATCATCAAAAAAGCAGGATCTTGGTTTAGTTATGGTGATACCAAATTAGGACAAGGTCGAGACGCTGTGAAAGTCTTAATAAAAGACAATCCAGAACTTGCCGATGAATTAGAACAAAAAATAAAAGATTTGATTAAATCAAACAACGCTTAAAAAATAAAAATCCGCTTTGACGGATTTTTTTTACTTTTTAACGCAACCTTTTAATACGATTTACATCTAAACCTAAGTAAAAACATTTTATACAATGAAAAAAATTATTTCTGCTTTAGCAATTGGTTTTTTATTTGCCTGCTGTACTCTAAACGATGAAGATACATCTCGTATGGAACTATTACCTGTCAATACAGTTGTTATGCCAACTGCCTTCGCGAAAGACAGTATAACTGAAATCCCTGTTACCTATATTAGACCAACAACTTGTCATCTTTTTTATGATTTCTATTATGATAAATATGCTTTTAATAGAACAGTGGCTATTTACACCGTTAATTTTAATCAAAGTGGTTGTCAAAACGACAATGTAACAATAGTTGATGTACCTTTAAAATTCAAGCCATCAGAAATAGGGACTTATCATTTTAAATTCTGGACAGGTGACGATGCATTAGGAGTTAGTCAATACATTGAATACGATGCCGTTGTAGATCATTAAAAAAAACAACTTGAGTATAGAACAACTCATAAATGATTGTAAAAAGAAAGACATAAAAGCTCAAGAACAATTATATAGACAATATGCTCCAAAATTGTTTTCTGTATGCTTGAAATATTCTCGTAACTATACTGATGCACAAGATAATTTACAGGATGGATTTATTTTAATTTTTGGAAAAATCCATTTGTATTCTTTTAAAGGTTCGTTTGATGGTTGGCTAAAAAGAGTGATGATTAATCATGTGCTTCAACTGTATAGAAAGGAAACTTTTTTAAGTTTAGTGAATGAAGAAATAACAGAAGCTGTTGATGTTATTTTAGAAGATGAAGAAACAGTTTCATTAGATTATTTAATCAAAATTATACAAGAACTCCCCGACAGGTATCGATTGGTTTTTAATTTATATGCAATTGATGGTTATTCGCATCAAGAAATTGCCGACATGTTAAATATAAACATTGGTACATCAAAATCAAATTTGTCTAGAGCGCGTTTAATTTTGAAAGATAAAATTGAAAATAATATTGGAAATAAAACTATTCCTTCTGTAAAATGAGTGAGAAAAAAAACATAGATACTTTTTTTCAAGAATGCTTAGCGCATTTTGAAGTTACTCCACCTGAAATGGCTTGGGAAAACATTGAAGAGAAGCTAAATGCGAAAAAAGAAAAAAGAAGAATTGTTCCCTTTTGGTGGAAACTTTCTGGTATTGCTGCTATTTTACTTGTCGGATTCGGATTGTACACGACTTATTTTAATAGCAATTCTAATCCAAATAATCCAATAGTAAATCAAAAAGATAGTCCACCAAATTATTCGAAAGAAAATGAAGTTACTTCTTCATCATCAGATACAACACTAAATAAAGACGCGATTGTTCAAAGTAAAGAGAATACAAACGGCAACAATACAAATGAAGTTATAACAACGAATCCTTATGTAGAAAAAAGAAGTAATGCTACTTTATCAAATAAAAATCAGAATAACAATGTTGCTGACATTGCTGTTTCTAATGATAAAAAGAATGCAACCAATTCAAATAAAAAAACACCTTCTACAACAAAATTGATTGTAAATTCAAATGGTTCTTTGGTTTCCAATATTCCATCAAATAAGAAAAAACAAAATTTAAATAAAGTCAATTTAGATGCTGGAAAAGAAACTTCTACTACTTCCGTTGCAACTACATCTATAAAAGAAACAATCCAAAACAAATCAAATAATACTATTGTAGATTTTAAAGATCCTGCTAATAATCAAAATGCCAGTACCAACATTGACCGCAAAACGGAACTTTTAATCTCAGAAAATAAAGACACAAAATTAGATGAAATTAAAAAAATAGATTCAACAAAATTGGCGGCTGTTGAACCTAATGCGTTGGAAGAATTGCTTAAAGAAAAAGAAAAGAAAATTACCAAAGAACCTAAACTAAATAGGTGGCAAGTGGCGCCAAACGTTGCCCCTATTTATTTTAGTTCGCTTTCTAACGGTTCGCCTTTGGATGAAAAATTAGAAGCAAACCAAAAAGTGTATGGCACGAATTATAGCTATGGTTTAACGGTAAATTATGCTTTGAATAAAAAATACAGTATTAGAACTGGAGTTCATTCGTATTCGGTGGATTATGATACCAAAGACATTGTTTTTTATCAAAATACTAATGCTAGTAAAATGCAAAATTTGAATCCGAATTTACAAGGTTCATTCATCCAAATAGATCCTTTAGATAATGTAAACGCTAATTTTGGTCGAATTATAGACGATCGATTTGAAGGCACTTTAAACCAAAGAATGGGTTATATTGAAGTCCCGTTAGAAGTTTCTTATAAATTATTTTCTAAAAGATTTGGCGTTGATGTAATTGGTGGTGTAAGCACTTTATTTTTGAATCAAAATGAGGTTTTTCTGAAATCAACTGGTTTTAATATGAAAATCGGTGTCGCGAATAATTTAAATACTGTTCATTTTAGTACGAACATCGGATTGGGATTAAAATATTCCTTTTTAAAACGATTCGATGCAAGAATAGAACCGTTATTTAAATACCAATTAAACACCTATTCATCAGGTGCCGGTAATTTTAAACCCTATGTTTTTGGCATCTATTCAGGAATAAGTTATCACTTTTAATTCGGTTAGTTAGATTGTTTAAAATTAGTTAAGTGGTGTTATTGCTTTCGAGTAATAACGGAAAAGAGTGCTTTAGTTAGGCGCTCTTTTTTATGGATTGAATTGTTGTAATTGCTGTAAGATAATTGTCCTAACTTGATCATTTATTTGTTTTTTGTCTTCTGGATTTTTTCCAAAAGTAGGAACAAAATGATGGACTTTCGCTCTCATCAATCCCGGACTTCCGCTCAAAAAAGTATACGACATTCTTTTTTTATTATCTCCAAAAGTGATAGGAACAATTGGTATTTGATATTCTATTGCCAATCGGAAAGCACCATCTTTAAACTCATCTAACATAATCGATTCATCGGGAACGCCTCCTTCTGGAAAAATACAGATACTCAATCCTTGATTCAGCCTTTTTTGTGCTCTTGCAAAAACAGCCATTCTGCTTTTTGAACTGCTTCTGTCAACCAAAATACACGTTCGTTTGTAGAAAAATCCGAACAACGGAATATTCGCTAGTTCCTTTTTGCCAACAAATACAAACGGATTTTTAACTACCGCCAACATCAACATAATATCGGTCATCGATGTATGGTTGGCAACAAACATATAACTTTCTCCAGGAATAGTTTCTTGCTCTCTTTCAATTGTATAATAAAACCCAGTAAAAATCAAAACTCCTTTTGCCCATATTCGAGCCAACATAAAAAACATCGGATAAAATTTTTCTGAAAGAATAGAAATCATCAATAATGGAAATAAAATTACAATTATAGCACCCATCACAGCATAAAACCAAACCCGCCAAAGTATCCAAAAAATAATTTTTAGTAATCTCATAATGTCAAAAATAATTGAATTTTTATGAAGTTTTGTGAAATTCGTGTTTAACTTTGTTTTTTACGTTAACCCTTGCAAACTTTGCGAAAACTTTGCGAACTTAGCGGTTAAATTAAAAATTAATTAATAAGAGGATGAGACTGCTTTGCTTTGTGCCTCGCAACTCCTCGCAATGACTAGATAATGGCAAAAATACTCACTGGCATCCAAAGCACTGGCACACCGCATTTAGGAAATTTATTAGGCGCAATTCTTCCCGCAATTGCATTGTCGGAAAAAGCAACCAATGAGTCGTTTCTTTTTATCGCCGATTTGCATTCGATTACGCAAATAAAAAACGGAACCGAATTGCGAAACAATACCTACAGCACCGCTGCTGTTTGGCTTGCCTGCGGATTGGATGTCAATAAAGTGATTTTTTACCGTCAATCGGATGTGCCTCAAACGGCAGAATTGTCTTGCTATTTGAGTTGTTTTTTCCCATTCCAACGGTTAACATTAGCACATTCTTTTAAAGATAAAGCCGATCGTTTAGATGATGTAAATGCTGGATTGTTTTCGTATCCGATGTTGATGGCTGCCGATATTTTATTGTACGATGCCAATTTTGTTCCGGTTGGAAAAGATCAATTGCAACACATCGAAATTACGCGTGATGTGGCTTCCCGATTCAATCATCAAATGGGAGAAACTTTTGTCATTCCTGAAGCAAAGATTGAAAAGGAAACTATGTATGTTCCGGGAACCGACGGGCAAAAAATGAGTAAATCACGTGGCAATATCATCAATATTTTCTTAGATGACAAAGCGCTTCGCAAGCAAATTATGACTATCGAAAGTGATAGCACGTCACTTGAAGAACCTAAAAATCCTGATACGTGTAACACGTTTGGAATTTATAAATTACTTGCCAACACAAACCAAATCGCCACTATGAGACAAAATTATCTTGGCGGAAATTACGGTTATGGTCACGCCAAGCAAGCCCTTTTTGAACTCGTTTGTGAGAACTTTAAAGTAGAAAGAGAAAAGTACAATTACTACATCAACAATATTTCTGAAGTAGATGCTTTGCTAAAACAAGGCGCAGAAAAAGCTGGGAAAATTGCTGATGGTGTTTTAGGAAAAGTTAGAGAAAAATTGGGATTTGAGTAATTTAAATTCCTTCAAACAGCTTTCCAGGTAATGGTCTAACAATTCCTTTTAACTCCATATTCAATAAAATAGACGCTGTTTTAAAAATCGGAAAGTCACATTGGATGGCAATCACATCAAGTAATTCTTTCCCGTTTTGTTGTAGATAATCGTAAATTTTTTGTTCATCTTGATCTAATGAAACAAACAATTGTTTTTGAATTACCTTGTCGTTGGCTGACGAAGAAGCCAATTCCCAATTCAAAATGTACAACACATCGGCAGCTGAAGTGAGTAAATGTGCTCTTTGCGTTTTGATTAAATTATTACACCCTTGACTCAACTTATCGGAAGTTCGACCAGGAACGGCGAACACATCCCTATTGTAATCATTAGCCATAGTTGCTGTTATGAGTGAACCTCCTTTTTCGGCACTTTCAATAACTATTGTAGCTTCTGCTATTCCGGCTACGATACGATTTCGTTTGACGAAGTTTTCCTTTTCGGGATTGGAATTACTCCAAAACTCGGTCATAAATCCTCCGTTTTGTTCCATTTTTACGATATGTCTTTTATGTGATTTAGGATAAATTTGATTCAAGCCATGTGCTAAAATTCCAATCGTTTGCAAGTTGTTATCCATGGCAGCTTGATGTGCAACGATGTCAACACCATAAGCAAATCCACTAACAATAATCGGATTTAACGGCGCTAAATCTTCTATTAATTTTTTACAGAATTCGGCTCCATACGAAGTGATTTGTCTGGTACCAACAATGCTAATTATTTTTCGGGTGTTCCAATTGATAGTGCCAGAATAAAACAACAAAATAGGTGCGTCAATGCAATGCTTCAAGCGATCGGGATAATTGTCATCTTGGTAAAAACAAACCTTTATATCATTTTTTTTGATATAGTTTAATTCGGCTTTTGCTTTTTCAAAAACGGATTTGTCTTTTAAATTCCTAATTAAATTTTGACCAATGCCATCAATAGAAGTTAGTTTTGACGCTTTTAATTGGAATAT
>JAYVFV010000188.1:0-9661 GCA_043772885.1 Flavobacteriales bacterium | reverse complement strand
AAAAAATGAAAAACATATTCTCACAAATCCATCACCATCATTCTTGCAAACAGGCGAGTTAATGATGTATTGAATATACTTTTAATTAAAAACCGTCTAAGTACACTCAGACGGTTTTTTGTTTTTCAGCCCTCCGCAGTGCATTCAGATTTTATCCAAATCAAAAATGAATACTTTAAAAATTGCGGTTCAAAAAAGTGGCCGATTGAGTGAAAAATCCCTCCAACTTCTGGAAGAATGTGGTATCAAAATTTCTAACGGCGAACGAAAACTAAAAGCTGTTGCGCAAAATTTCCCTGTCGAAATTCTGTTTTTGCGCGATGATGATATTCCGCAATACGTCGAACAAGGCGTCGCCGATATCGGAATTCTTGGCGAAAACGAAGTCTGGGAAAAAGACAAAGAAGTCACAATCATTAAACAATTGGGTTTTGCTGGTTGCCGAATGTCGTTAGCTATTCCGAAAGATGAAAGCTACACCGATTTAAATTATTTTGAAGGAAAGCGAATTGCGACCAGTTATCCTAAAATTTTAAATGCTTTTTTTGCCAAAAATAAAATCACTGTTTTCATAGAAGAAATTAGCGGAAGCGTTGAAATTGCCACAAGTATTGGTCTCGCCGATGCTGTTTTCGATATTGTAAGCACAGGAAGTACACTTTTAATGAACGGTTTGAAAGAAGTGGCAACGGTTACCAACAGTGAAGCTGTTTTAATTTCAAATCCGAATTTGACTCCAGAAAACCAAGCCATTTTAGATAAATTATTGTTCCGCATGCAAGCTGTTCGTGAAGGAAAACAGAATAAATATATTTTGTTAAACGCACCCAATTTTGCCATTGATAGTATTTGTTCGTTATTACCCGGAATGAAATCACCAACCATTTTACCACTGATAAACAAAGACTGGAGCAGTTTGCATTCAGTCATAAACGACGACGATTATTGGGAAATTATAGAGCAACTCAAAAATCTTGGCGCTGAAGGAATTTTGATCATTCCAATAGAAAAAATGATTCGATAATTTAACATGAAAGAAATGAAAATATATATAAATCCAAATCCAAATCAATGGTTTGAATTGTCAAAACGCAAAACTGTTACCGCAGCCGATTTGAACGAAACCGTGAAATCCATCTTTAACGATGTGCAAAAAAACGGTAGTAAAGCCGTAAAAAAATACACTGATTATTTTGACGGTGTATCGATTGAAAATTGTGCTGTAACACCATTAGAAATTGAAAAAGCAGTCGCAGCAATTCCAACTGATCTAAAAAAAGCCATTCAAGTTGCCGCTGACAATATCACAAAATTTCACAATTCTCAAAAAGAAATTCCAATTAAAATTGAAACTACATCGGGTGTTTTTTGTTGGAGAGAAAGTCGTGCCATCGATACCATCGGAATTTATATTCCAGGCGGAACAGCACCACTTTTTTCAACCGTTCTTATGTTAGCCATTCCTGCTTCGATTGCAGGTTGCAAAAACATTATTTTGTGTTCGCCACCCGATAAAAAAGGAGATATCAATTCAGCAATTTTATATGCAGCGCAATTGACTGGCGTGACACAAATATATAAAGCTGGCGGTATTCAAGCCATTGCAGCGCTGACTTTTGGAACGGATGAAATTCCGAAAGTATCAAAAGTATTCGGTCCCGGAAACCAATACGTAACGGCTGCAAAGCAGTATGCACAACAATTGGGACTAGCGATTGATATGCCTGCAGGTCCAAGTGAATTATTAGTCATTGCAGATAACACTTGCGATCCGGAATTTGTAGCTTCCGATTTACTCTCTCAGTCCGAACACGGCGATGACAGTCAAGTAATTTTGGTTGCCAATTCAGAGGAAATAGTCGCAAAAGTTACTTTGGCAATTGAAAATCAAAAAGCAATTTTACCGCGACAATCCACTATAGAGAAAGCATTACAAAATAGTAGAGCATTGGTCTTTGAAGACCTTCAAACAGCCATTGCATTCAGTAATTACTATGCCCCAGAACATTTGATTTTAGCCATTGAAGATGCAGAAAATAAAATTGCTTTAGTCGAAAATGCAGGCTCGGTCTTCATTGGAAATTACAGTTGCGAAAGTGCTGGTGATTACGCCAGCGGAACCAATCACACCTTGCCCACAAACGGTTATGCTAAGAATTATAGTGGCGTTTCGTTAGACAGTTTTGTAAAGAAAATTACATTTCAAAAATTGACATCGCAAGGCATTCAAAATCTTGGTCCAACTATCGAATTAATGGCTTCAGCCGAACAATTAGACGCGCACAAAAACGCCGTTTCCATCCGATTAAAAAAAATACAAAATGGATAATATCAATAATTTAATTAGAAAAAATATTCTTTCGCTAACGCCTTATTCCAGTGCGAGAAATGAGTACAAAAGCAATCAAGGTATCTTTTTGGATGCCAATGAAAATCCGTTTGGGAATTTAAACCGTTATCCCGATCCGTACCAGTGGCGCTTGAAACAAATCTTGAGCAGTCAAAAAAAAGTCGCAATTGAAAACATTTTAATCGGAAACGGAAGCGACGAAATTATCGATTTAGTACAGCGTGTTTTTTGTGAACCTAAAGAAGATAAAATCATCATTTGTCCGCCAACGTATGGAATGTATGAAGTGTATGCCAACATCAATAATGTGGAAATCATTTCAATTCCATTAACAAAAGATTTTCAGTTGAATACGGATGCTATTTTAGCACAAAATGCCAAAGTGTTGTATTTGTGTTCGCCCAATAATCCGACAGGAAATGCTTTAGAAAATCTCGAATATATTATTGCCAATTTTAACGGAATTGTATTTCTGGATGAAGCCTATATCGACTTTAGTGAACAACCTTCTTTGGTTTCAAAAATTAACCAATACCGCAATTTGATTGTTTCACAAACGTTCAGTAAAGCGCGTGGATTGGCGGCTGTCCGTATTGGAATTGCCTATGCTAATGAAACCATTATTTCTGTTATGAATAAAGTCAAACCACCATATAATATTAGTCGTTTAAACCAGAATGCCGCAGTGCAATCACTTGCTGATGAAACCAATTTCAAGTCGAATGTACAATTGATAAAGTCTGAACGGGAGTTGCTCAAAAAATCACTTTTAGCATTGGATTTTGTTACGAAAATTTATCCGTCAGAAGCGAATTTTATATTAGTAGAAATGGGAAATGCTTCCGCCATATATATGAATTTAATCGACCAACAAATCATTACGCGCAACAGAAGTTCCGTAGTTGAAAACACCATTCGAATTACCATCGGAACACCACGAGAAAACCAACAATTAGTGTACGCACTACAATTAGTTACGTCATGAGAAAAGTATTATTTATAGACCGAGACGGCACGTTAATCATCGAACCGCCAATCGATTTTCAAGTAGATAGTTTGGGAAAATTGGAGTTTTATCCACAGGTTTTCCAATATTTATCGCGCATTGTCAAAGAACTCGATTATGAGTTGGTTATGGTTACCAATCAAGACGGAATGGGAACGGAATCATTTCCAGAAAATACGTTTTGGCCCGCTCAAAACAAGATGATGAAAGCGTTTGAAAACGAAGGCATTCTATTTTCAGATGTTATTATTGATGTATCGCTTCCAGAACAAAATTTACCAACTAGAAAACCCGGAACGGCGTTGTTGCAACACTATGTAAAAGGAAATTATGACTTGAAAAATTCTTTCGTAATTGGCGATCGAATTACAGACATTCAACTGGCAGAAAATTTAGGAAGTCAGGCGATTTTTATTTCGGATACAGCCAATAAACGAGCAATTTTATCAACCACATCTTGGGAAACAATTTGCCAATTTTTGAAAGCGCAACCGCGTGTTGCCCAACTGATTAGAACTACAAAAGAAACTGAAATTTCAGTCCAAATCAATTTAGATGGAAATGGTCAAAGCAACATCAACACTGGTTTGGGATTTTTTGACCACATGCTCTACCAAATCGCTAAACACGGAAACATCGAGTTAAATATTGACGTTAAAGGCGATTTATTTGTTGATGAACACCACACAATTGAAGACGTTGGTATTGCATTGGGCGACGTTTTTTCGCAAGCTTTGGGTTCTAAAAAAGGCATTAATCGGTATGGGTTTTTGCTTCCGATGGACGATTGTTTATCGCAAGTAGCCCTAGATTTTGGCGGTCGATCGTGGCTGGTTTGGGATGCACAATTCAGCAGAGAAAAGATTGGGGAAATGCCAACCGAAATGTTCTCTCACTTTTTCAAATCGTTTTGTGATGGTGCCAAATGCAACTTGAATATCAAATCGGAAGGCGAAAATGAGCACCACAAAATAGAATCGATTTTTAAAGCTTTCGCAAAAGCCATCAAAATAGCTGTTCAAAAAGATGGCACTAACAGCATACCAAGCACTAAAGGAATTCTATGATAGCAATAGTAAAATACAACGCAGGTAACATCACTTCGGTGAAAAATGCCGTCGAACGATTGGGTTATTCGTGCATCGTAACCGACGATGCAACCATTTTAAAACAAGCCAAAAAAGTAATTTTTCCAGGTGTTGGCGAAGCGAGTTCGGCGATGAATTACCTAAAAGAAAAAGGGTTGGATGAAGTAATCAAAAACCTCACACAACCTGTTTTAGGAATTTGCCTCGGACAACAATTGCTCTGTCAATTTTCGGAAGAAGGAAACACAAAATGCATGGGAATTTTTGAGGCAACGGTAAAAAAATTCGAGCCTAAATTAAAAGTACCGCACATGGGTTGGAATACCATTTCTAATTCAAATTCACAATTATACCAAGGGATTTCAACTGATGAAGATTTCTATTTTGTGCACAGTTATTACTCCGAAATCAGTATAGAAACTACAGCCATTTGCGATTATATCGTTCCGTTTAGTGCCTCAATGCAAAAGGATAATTTTTATGCGACACAATTTCATCCCGAAAAATCATCGCAAGTTGGCGAACAAGTATTATTAAACTTTTTGAAATTATGAGAATCATTCCAGCCATAGACATCATCAACGGAAAATGCGTCCGATTGACCAAAGGCGATTATGCTACGCAAAAAATTTACAATGAAAACCCATTGGAAGTGGCCAAATATTTTGAAGATAACGGCATCCAATACTTGCATTTAGTCGATTTGGATGGAGCGAAATCCAACCAAATTATCAACCATAAAGTGCTGTATGAAATCGCCACAAAAACCAATTTGAAAATCGATTTTGGTGGTGGATTAAAACAACGTAAAGACTTAGAAATTGCATTCGAAAACGGAGCCAATCAAGTAACTGGCGGAAGCATTGCAGCTACCAATCCAAATGAATTTTTAGAATGGTTACTCCAATATGGAAGCAATAAAATTATTTTGGGTGCCGATTGTTTGCATCGAAAAATAGCTACTCAAGGTTGGCTTGAAACTTCAGAAATTGATGTCATTGAGTACATTGCCGACTATGTTTCGAAAGGAATTTCAACAGTGATATGTACTGATATTTCTAAAGACGGAATGTTGCAAGGAACGTCAAATGAATTGTATCAGAATATCCTAGAAAAAACAAAAGTGAATTTAATTGCAAGCGGCGGCGTTACTACTTTATCCGATTTAGAAGTACTGAAAACGATTGGATGCAAAGGTGCAATCATCGGAAAAGCAATTTATGAAGGCACTATAAAAATTGAAAATCTTAGCGACTTATGTTAAAGAAAAGAATCATTCCATGTTTGGATATTAAAGACGGACGCGTGGTAAAAGGTATTCAGTTTTTAGAACTCAAAGATGCTGGAAATCCAGTTGAATTAGCCTCGTTTTATTCAAAAAATGGAGCCGATGAATTGGTGTTTTTAGACATCAATGCCACTTTAGAAAAACGTAAAACGGTAGCCGAAATGGTATCGCAATTAGCAAAAGAAATCAATATTCCGTTTACCGTTGGTGGCGGCATTCAATCGGTTGATGATGCAAGACTGCTGTTGCAATTTGGTGCCGATAAAGTAAGTATCAATTCGGCAGCAGTTTTGAATCCAGAATTAATAGCTCAAATATCAAATGAATTTGGAAGTCAGAGTTTGGTGGTTGCTATTGATATCAAAAAAGTTGAAAATGAGTGGTATGTTTTTATCAAAGGCGGAACGGAGTCAACTGGAATTTTAGCAATTGATTGGGCAAAAAAAGTGGAACAACTAGGTGCTGGAGAAATTTTATTGACTTCTATGAACAATGATGGTGCTAAAAACGGATTTGCATTAGCAATTACCAACACGATTTGTCAATCTGTTTCGATTCCAGTAATTGCATCCGGTGGCGCAGGAAACGCTCAGCATTTCATAGAATTATTCACCCAAACAGAAGTCAGCGCCGGATTAGCTGCCAGTATTTTTCACTTTAATGAAGTGCCAATTTCCGAATTAAAAAACGTTTTAAAAACCCAAAATATTCCCATCAGATGAATTTAGATTTTTCAAAAAATAACGGATTAATTCCGACCATTATTCAAAACGTCCAAACCCAACAAGTTTTGATGTTTGGCTACATGAACGAAGAAGCATTCCAAAAAACTACGAAAGAAGGCATCGTCACTTTTTTCAGTCGGAGCAAAAACAGGCTTTGGACCAAAGGCGAAACTTCAGGGAACTTTTTAAAAGTAGTTGCTGTAAAAGAAGATTGCGACCGTGACACTTTACTCATTCAGGTTATTCCAAACGGACCAGCTTGCCACAACGGAACGACTTCCTGTTTTGCAAATGAACCCAAAATTCCTTTTCTAAATGAATTGGAAAACGTAATTGACGAACGCATTTCAAACCCAAGTTCAGAATCGTACGTGGCATCACTTTTTCAAAAAGGCATCAATAAAATTGCGCAAAAAGTAGGCGAAGAAGCTGTAGAAATGGTTATAGAATCTAAAGACGATAATTCCGATTTGTTTTTGGGTGAAGCTGCCGATTTGCTGTTTCATTATTTAGTATTGCTAAAAGCAAAAGGTTTTAGATTGGAAAATGTGGAAACCATTTTAAAAGACAGAATGAAGAATAGATAAAACTACTTTTTAGACTATTTAAAGAATAACAAATCTTTATCATTTCTTTAAAACTTATCTTTAGAATTCTGATTATCTTTGCACCAGATTTAATCAATAAAACCTAAATTAATAATTATGTATCCAGAAGAAATGGTATTACCGATGCGTGCCGAGTTGACTTCCGCCGGTTTTCAAGATTTATATAGCGCAGAAGAAGTTGAAAACGCCATTAAAGCGGAAGGAACAACGTTAATAGTTGTAAATTCTGTTTGTGGATGTGCTGCAAGAAATGCGCGTCCAGGAGCAAAAATGAGTTTAGATAACGCCAAAAAACCCGATCATATCGTAACCGTTTTTGCTGGCGTTGACAAAGAAGCTGTAGATGCGGCGCGTCAACACATGTTCCCTTTCCCTCCATCATCGCCTTGTATGGCTTTGTTCAAAAACGGCGAATTGGTGCACATGCTTGAACGTCATCATATTGAAGGCCGTCCTGCTGAATTAATTGCAGAAAATCTAAAAGACGCTTACGCGGAATTCTGTTAATTTAACCGCAAAGTTCGTAAGAGAAATTAAATAATTATTTACCGCAAATTCGCAAATTATACTTTATCAATTTACGAATTTGCGGTTTATTTTTCCTTACGCTCTTTGCGGTTAAAGAAACCCTTGCGAACTTTGCGAAAAAACCTTGCGAACTTTGCGTTTAAATCCTAAATTTGCCCCGAATTCTTCCATTTAGAACTCAACATTTTCTCACTTAAACGTTTATAGCATGCAACTGTATAACACCTTAAGCGCAGAAGAAAGAGCCGAACTTATTGATCAAGCAGGCAAACAACGTCTTACATTGTCTTTCTATGCGTATGCCAAAATTGAAAATCCACAACACTTTCGTGACGCTTTATTTGTAGCTTGGAATGCACTCGACGCACTGGGCAGAATTTATGTTGCCCACGAAGGAATCAATGCTCAAATGAGTATTCCAGCCGAAAATTTCGAAGCTTTTAGAGACACGCTGGAAGTCTATGATTTCATGAAAAACATTCGATTGAATGTAGCTATTGAACAAGACGATCATTCATTCCTAAAACTAACCATCAAAGTGCGACACAAAATTGTTGCCGACGGTTTGAACGACGAAACATTCGATGTGACCAACATCGGAATTCATCTAAAAGCGGCAGCATTCAACGATTTATTAGAAGATCCAAATACGATTGTAGTCGATTTTAGAAACCATTATGAAAGTGAAATTGGTCATTTTAAAGGCGCTATAACTCCAGATGTAGAAACATTTAGAGAAAGTTTGCCGATAATCAACAAGCAACTTCAAAATCATAAAGACGATAAAAATCTAGTGATGTATTGCACAGGTGGAATCCGTTGTGAAAAAGCTTCTGCTTATTTCAAACATCAGGGATTTAAAAATGTCTACCAACTCGAAGGCGGCATTATCCAATACGCGAAACAAATTAAGGAAGAAGGTTTGGAAAGTAAATTTATCGGAAAGAATTTTGTTTTCGACCATCGTCTTGGCGAGCGAATTACCAACGATATCGTTTCGCAATGTCATCAATGTGGAAAACCTTGTGACAATCACACCAATTGTGAAAATGAAGGTTGCCATTTGTTGTTCATCCAATGCGACCAATGTAAAGCGATTATGGAAAATTGCTGTTCTGTCGAATGTCAAGAAATAATTCGCATGCCATTAGTTGACCAAGTGAAATTACGACGTGGAATAAAAAACGGCAATATGATTTTTAGAAAAGGAAAATCCGATAAGTTGTTGTTTAAGCAAACTATCGAAAAAAGAACCCTTTCAGGGTTTGAAACCCTGAAAGGGTTAATAAAACCTACAGCCATCCGTCAAAAAATCAAAGTAAAAAAAGTACTGCTTGGTAAAGTCGAACATTACTATGCGAAAGCACAAATCGGACTTTTCACTATCGAAAACAACGAACTAAAGGTTGGCGATAAAATGCTGATTTCTGGCCCAACGACAGGAAATGAAGAACTAATCCTAACTAAAATGTTAGTTAACGGAACCGAAAACACAACGGCAAAACCGAACGATAAAGTGACTTTTGAAGTACCTTTCCGGATTCGTTTATCGGATAAATTATATAAAATTTTAGACTAAAATCAAAATAAATACGTTTTTTAAAAAATCCTAAATCTAAAATCCTAAATCTAAAATCTTTACTATCTTTACCAATTAATCGTTTTATGAACTTAAGTTGCTTTATGCAACACTACATATAGAATTATGTCATGTCAAAGTTGTTCAACTTCTGATGGTAGCGCACCAAAGGGTTGTAAAAATAATGGGACTTGCGGCACCGATAGCTGCAACAAATTAACGGTTTTTGATTGGCTTGCCAATATGAGTTTGCCCAATGGAGAAACTGCTTTTGACTGTGTTGAAGTTCGCTTCAAAAACGGAAGAAAAGAATTTTTTCGCAATACCGAAAAACTGACACTTAGCATCGGCGATGTTATAGCTACCGAAGCTTCACCCGGACACGATGTTGGGATTGTAACACTTACAGGAGAATTGGTAAAGATTCAAATGAAGAAAAAAGGTGTGAATCACACCAGCACCGACATCCCAAAAATATACCGAAAAGCT
>JAYVFV010000187.1:0-9666 GCA_043772885.1 Flavobacteriales bacterium | reverse complement strand
AACCCAAGAGTTATGAAAATTTATTAATGAAAAAGTACCACAATAATTATTTAGTTCCAGCAGTAAATTTAACCATTACCAACTAAAATGAAACAGTTGTATTTTCTTTTCAGCATAATTTCTTTCACATTATCCGCACAAATAAAAGGCGTTGTAAAAGACAGCATTTCGGGACAACCAATTCCGTTTGTGAGTGTTTGGTCCGAGAATCAAAATATCGGAACGACTTCGGAAGAAAACGGCGAGTTTACTATCAACACCAATGATAAAAGCAAAAATTTACGATTCTCTGCATTGGGATTTGAAAAGAAAACCATCAAAATATCCGAAGCAAAAAATGTAAAATTAGTCCCTGTTGAATATCAATTGGATGAAGTCGTTATTTCTAATAGTAAGCGTACTCGTCAAATTGAAATTGGTAAAACCGCTAACGCCATGTGCCAAGCATTTGATAACGGACCGAGAATCGACGTCAAGTTTTTTCCGTATTTCCCCAATTATAAAAGAACAAAATACATTAAACAACTTACACTTTATTCCGACAGTCGAATTGAAAACGCTACCGTTAGAATTCATTTTTATGATGTGGATAACAATGGTTTTCCCAACAAAGAATTATTACAAAAAGACAGAATCGTTACCGTCAGAAAAGGAACCTTTAACCACCTAATCGATGTATCCGATTTGAATTTAACAATGCCAAAAAAAGGACTTTTTGTTGGCTTTGAAAAATTGATTATTGAGAAAAACAAACTCGAAAAAACGGTTACCAATTCCAATACCAATGAGACGAAAATTCAAACTACTTATTACCCTTTTGTTTTGTACAATTATGTAGAAAGAGATTTTCTGTTTACTTATTCGGGAGGAAAATGGAACAAGCAAACGATGAATGTTACTAATGATTTGAATGACAAAGAGAAAATCTACGAACCAGCAATAAACCTGATTCTAACCAACTAATTCAAAAAAACCTATATTTGCGGGTTAGAAAACAAAATTTAATGAAGGAAATTAAAAACATTTCGCGTTCTAGAGCGCAAGAATCGTCGGCAGCTATCGAACGATTGTACATTACCATGAGGCATTTATTTAACAGAGGTTTTTATAAACCAATGGGTGTTTCAGGAGAAACTTTAAGAGAAGCATTATTAGATCTTCGACCAGAAATTTACGGAAGTATTGCCGAAGAAAAAGTAGAATTAAACGGATTATTATACGTTATTGAGCGCTTACCTGTCGGCATTGAAGAATGTCGTTACATCAATTTAACATCCGACGAAGGGTATTCGAAATCACATTTTAAAGCGATTGTTCCGCCAAAAAGAAGACGAAATTGCTACCGAATTGACGAAGAACAAATGAATGTAGAAATCACCCGTGGACGTTCAGATATTTACGATATTTTAACGCATTTAACTTTTATTTTCATTGAATCTCACAAAATTAAAGACCGCGTTTTAATTGATGAAAACAACAATGAAGTTGTTCGCGATTGGTTAAAACTGGAACAGGCGGCGTTGCAACCCAAAAAACTTTCACAAATAGAAAAAGAGCAAGCCATTTCGCATGCTGCCAATGTATTAGGACGGACTTTTGTTGAGGTTTTAGATATTTATGACGATTTCGGAACTACCGAAAAACCAGACCGATTTTTACACGTTATTTATTGGCTAGGAAAATTAGCCATCGAAGAGGTTACCGACAATACCAAAAGAACCATAACTTTTAGCCCGATTTTAAGAGAACGATTAGGGCATCACATTCATGGTGAGATATGGGCAAACAACATCAAAGAAGTATTATTAAACAACAATTTATTAGTAAGACCAATTCACATAATAAGCGCTAATATGCACAGTGTGATGAATTCTATTTTTGCGACACATGTTTTAAAAGATAAATTCAAAGACAAATCGGATTTCTTTATTTTTGAAGAATTAAGTAAGCAAGGAGCCCATGATGTAAGAAACAAAGTTTCGGCATTTGCTTTAAAACACGGAATGTTCTCTTTGCCAGATGATTCAGGAACCAATATCGATGTACAAATTTTTGATACCGATAAAATTGATTGGGCGAAATCGGCTTTTCCTAATGCTAAAATTGGAAAAGAAGCTCCAGTACTTATTGTTATGGATTATGCTTTTGGAGAACAAGCTTATGAAACTATAGATGAATTATTAAAACCATACAAAGACGGAAAAAATAAAATTTTACTAAATGTAGAATCGGTCTCTATAATGGGAAAAGCAGGAATTTTAGAAGGCGGAAAAGGCGATATCATGATTCCGAATGCACACATCAATGAAGGAACAGCCGATAATTATTTCTTTGAAAACGAATTAACAGCCAAAATGTTTGAAGGAAATGATATTCCGGTTTTTGCCGGACCAATGATTACCGTTCTTGGAACTTCACTTCAAAATAAAGACTTACTGAAATTTTTCCACGATTCTACTTGGGGCGTTATAGGATTAGAAATGGAAGGCGCTTATTATCAAAAAGCGATTCAAAGTGCGTCAAAAATCAGAAAAAGTATTAATCCAAATGTAAAAGTGCGATACGCTTATTATGCTTCAGATAATCCTTTAGAAACAGGAAGCACATTAGCATCGGGCGGTTTAGGAACAACTGGAGTAAAACCGACTTATTTAATTACAATCAAAATAATAGAACAAATTTTTAACATAAAATAATTTATTTGTATGAGCACAGCATCTCAAAATAATGCAGACAATCAAGAGATTGATTTATCACAAATTTCAAAAAAAATAGGTAATTTTTTTGAAAATATTTCAACATCAATTTTTAAAGCAATAGTATTTGTAAAAAAGAATATAAAAGTAATTGGAATTTTATTCTTTATAGGTGTTGGACTTGGACTTTATATAGATATTTCTAATAAAACATACAGCAATCAATTAATTGTATCTCCTAACTATGAATCTAATGATTATTTATATTCAAAAATTAACCTTATTAACTCAAAAATTCGTGAAAACGATACTGTTTTTTTAAAGGAAGTTGTTGGATTTAAAGATCCGTGGAAAATAAGAAAAATTAATATTCAACCTATTAATGATGTTTATAAATTTATTGATAATAAACCGAGTAATTTCGAATTAATAAAATTAATGGCAGAAGACGGCGATTTGGCTAAAATAATTGAAAACAATGTAACTAGTAAAAACTATCCAAATCATATTATTATATATACAACAATAGGCATAACAACTAATGAACAAACAGTTAATCCGATTTTAAAATATTTAAACAATACAGATTATTATAAATCAATACAAAAAGAAAACTTAAATAATATCAATCTAAAAATTAAAGAAAACGATTCAATTATTAAACAAATAGATGGTGTATTGAATAGTTTTTCGAGAGCCGTAAATGGCTCACAAAGAAATGATAAACTTATTTATTATAATGAAAACACACAATTAAACGACGTAATTAAAACCAAAAACGAATTAATTTTAGAGCAAGGTTATCACAGAATAGAACTTGTAAATTTAGACAAAATAATAAAAGACAATAGTGTAATTATAAACAATAAAACCGAGGATTCATTATTTGAAAAAGCAGCATTTATTTTACCATTATTTTTTATTGTTATATTTGTTTTAATTCGTTATTTCAATGTTTTTTACAAAAAACAATTAGCAAAATCTAAACTATAATTCAAATGAAAGGAATTATTTTAGCAGGTGGTTCAGGTACACGATTGCATCCATTAACATTGGCTGTAAGTAAGCAATTAATGCCTATTTATGATAAACCAATGATTTACTATCCGTTATCAACTTTAATGTGGGCCGGAATTAGTGAAATATTAATTATTTCAACACCACACGATTTACCATTGTTTGAACAATTGTTAGGCGATGGAAAGAAATTTGGATGTCGATTTGAATATGCAGTTCAAGAACACCCAAACGGATTGGCAGAAGCGTTTATCATTGGAAAAGATTTTATAGGAAACGACAAAGCCGCATTAATATTAGGGGACAATATTTTTTACGGAACTGGTTTAGCAGAATTGTTACAGGCAAATAGTAATCCGGAAGGTGGAATTATTTACGCTTATCACGTTCATGATCCTGAACGCTACGGTGTAGTAGATTTTGACAAAGAAGGTAATGTACTTTCTATCGAAGAAAAACCAACACATCCGAAATCAAATTATGCTGTTCCTGGAATTTATTTTTACGACAATTCTGTTGTTGAAGTGGCGGCGAACATAAAACCAAGTCACAGAGGCGAACTCGAAATTACCGATGTAAATAAAGAATACCTCAAAAGAGGAAAATTAAAAGTGAGTATTCTCGATCGTGGAACGGCTTGGTTAGATACCGGAACTTTTCAATCGTTAATGCAAGCCGGACAATTTGTTCAAGTAATTGAAGAACGTCAAGGATTAAAAATCGGAGCCATAGAAGAAGCTGCTTACAGAATGGGATTTATAGATGCCAATCAATTAAAAGCGTTAGCACAACCTTTACTTAAAAGTGGGTACGGAGTTCATTTAATGGCATTATTAGAAGAATAAGAAAATAGAATAAAGAATATAGAGAATAGATTTTACTTATTTAATTGTAAAATTGATTTTTGCTTTTGAAATAGAAATAGAATATGAATTTTATCGAAACAAATCTCAAAGGTTGTTTTATCATTGAACCAAAAATAATTCACGATGAACGGGGTTATTTTATGGAAAGTTTTAATGAAAGAACGTTTCAAAATGGGATTGGTTCCACCATTCATTTTGTTCAGGACAACCAATCATATTCCACCAAAGGCGTTTTACGAGGATTGCATTATCAAACGGGAGAGCATGCTCAATCTAAATTAGTGCGTGTATTGCATGGCGAAGTTTTGGATATAGCGGTTGATATTCGTCCAGACTCAGAAACGTACGGGCAATATGAAGCTGTTTTGTTATCGGGAGAAAAACAAAATCAGTTTTTTGTTCCGCGTGGATTTGCTCATGGCTTTTTAGTGTTGAGTGAGACGGCCACTTTTTTTTATAAATGCGATAATTTTTATAATAAAGAAAGCGAAGGTGGAATTATATATAACGACCCAAAAATAAATATCGATTGGCAATTTGAAATCGATAAACTTATTATTTCTGAAAAAGACAAGACACTTCCAAATTTAGCCAACGCCAAAAAAGTATGGTAGTTTTAGTCACTGGAGCCAAAGGACAATTAGGACAATCGTTGCAGTTTATTGCGGGTAATTATCCTACGATTCAATTTGTTTTTTGTTCTTCCTTTGATTTAGATATCACTAATAAACTAAATTGTCAAGCCGTTTTTTCGAAATACAAACCCAATTATTGCATAAACACCGCAGCGTACACCGCAGTTGATAAAGCCGAAAGTGAACCCGAAAAAGCACAATTGATAAATATAATTGGCGCTAAAAATCTGGCGGAGGTTTGCGCAGCATTTTCCGTAATATTACTTCACGTTTCTACCGATTTTGTTTTTGATGGAACAAAGCACACGCCATACACAGAAGAAGATATACCCAATCCAACAGGAGTTTACGGTCAAACAAAATTGGATGGTGAAAAAGCAATTCAAGAAACGTTTAACGATTATTTTATAATACGAACGTCTTGGGTGTATTCGCAATTCGGGAATAACTTTATGAAAACCATGCTGCGATTGGCATCAGAACGCGATACACTATCAGTGGTAAACGACCAATTCGGAACACCAACTAACGCTGTTGATTTAGCCGAAGTGTTAGTTACGATTATTCAAACCGACAACCGACAACTAACAACCGACAACTTTGGCATCTACAATTTCTCCAACGAAGGACAATGTTCCTGGTATGATTTTGCAAAAAAGATATTTGAAATCCATAAAATTAAAATAAATTTACTTCCTATTACAACATCAAGCTATCCGACACCAGCTAAAAGACCTAACTACAGCGTTTTAGATAAAAGTAAGATCAAAACTGTTTTTGGTGTTGAGGTGAAAGATTGGGAGGAAAGTTTAAAAGCCATTTGATTTAAATAGGTTTTAAGAATTTTTTATTTGGATAGAAAACAATTCATCTACAATTAAATATAAAATGAATATTTGTTTAATTACAGGTTCATCAGGATTAATAGGAAGCGAATCAGTAGCTTTTTTTGCCAATAAATTTGATAAAATTATTGGGATAGATAACAATATGCGACAAGTTTTTTTTGGTGCTAACGCTTCAACAGAATGGAACACGCAAAAATTAATCAAAGAAGTTCCAAATTTTAAACACCACGATATCGATATACGCAATGTTACAGAAGTTGAAAAACTCTTTACAAAATACAAATCTAATATAAAACTGATTATTCACGCCGCTGCACAACCTAGCCATGATTGGGCTGCACGAGAACCATTAACCGATTTTACAATAAACGCAAACGGAACTTTAAACCTACTCGAAATGACGCGTTTACATGCGCCAGAAGCAACGTTTATTTTTACATCAACGAATAAAGTCTACGGCGATACGCCCAATTATTTACCGTTAATTGAATTAGATACACGTTGGGAAATAGGAGCATCGCATCCTTATTTTAAAGAAGGAATTGATGAAAAAATGAGTATTGATCAAACCAAACATTCTTTATTTGGAGCTTCAAAAGTAGCTGCTGATATTTTGGTTCAAGAATACGGAAAATATTTTGGAATGAATACAGGTGTTTTTAGAGGAGGATGTTTAACGGGTCCGAATCACTCAGGAACGCAGCTTCACGGTTTTTTATCGTATTTAATGAAATGTGCCATTATGGGAGATAAATACACTGTTTTTGGTTATCAAGGAAAACAAGTGCGCGATAATATTCACAGTTGGGATTTAGTAAATATGTTTTGGCATTTCTATCAAAATCCGCGTCAAGGCGAAGTGTATAATGCAGGTGGCGGAAGACATTCCAATTGCTCGATGACAGAAGCAATAGCAATGTGTGAAAAAATTACGGGCAAACCAATGAATTATGAATATTCAGAAACCAATAGAGTTGGCGATCACATTTGGTGGATTAGTGACGTTTCTAAATTCAAATTACATTATCCAAATTGGAAATGGAAATATGATATTAATGATATTTTGACCCAGATTTATATTGCAACAAATAAAAAGAACTAAAATTCGATTATGAATATTAGAACAAAAATTATTCAAGCCAACAACCAACAACCAACAACTTTGGTATTTATAACTTCAGCAACGAAGGGCAATGTTCCTGGTATGATTTTGCAAAGAAAATATTTGAAATTAAAAAAATTAAAATAGATTTACAACCGATTTCAACATCAAGTTATCCAACACCAGCCAAAAGACCAAGTTATAGTGTTTTGGATAAGAGTAAGATAAAAAGCACCTTTAATTTGGTTATTAAAACTTGGGAAGAAAGTTTAAAACAGAAAAATTTATTGTTTTAAAGTAAGTTCACTATAAATAGGACAAAAAAGCAGAAGCTAAAAAACTGATTATATGTCGTTATCTTTAAATATATTTGCTTTTATGACAATTTTAAATAAATATTTAATTTTTTACTAAAGATTTTAATCACAACAATCAATTTTTTTTAAAAATTTGCATATGAAAAAACATTCACTCACACTACTCCTAATTTTTTCGGGTTTACAGTTGTTTTGTCAAACCCCTATAATTGATCCAATTGTAGATACAGCAGCCAATTATACAGACAATATAGCTTACAATACCGGAGAAGTTTTTGTGGTATTTACTATTCAAAATCAAACTATTGTATCAAAAAACGAGGAAGAAATTACGGCTAATTTGCAAGAAACCAATTCATCTGATATTTCTATAAACGAAGAAGAAATTACGGCTAATTTGCAAGAAACCAATTCATCTAAAGATATTTCTATTTATCCCAACCCAACCACAGATTTTATAGAAATAAAAACCTCAAAAGATACTTTGGTAACCAAAGTGATGCTCTATAGTATGGATGGCCGACTTATTTTTGAAAAAGAAGTTAGCAATAATCAGGTAGATTTATCCAACCTACCTGTTGGCTCCTATTTGTTAAAAACCGATTTTGACACCACCACCACCTTTAAAATAATTAAGCGATGAAAAAACTACTTTACTTTTTACTATTAGTAAGCACAACAACATTTGCTCAGGTACCAGTACCACCACAAGGCATAAGCCATAGAGGAGTAGCCTATAAATTAGATGGTACATTAATTACGAATGTCGAAATACAAATAAAGATTTCTATTTTTGATGATAGCGCAACAGGAGTCCTAGCCTATTCAGAAACTCACTACCCTATAACACCAAATAATTTAGGTCAATACAGTTTAAACATTGGTGCAGGAACCCCGGTTACAAGTACTGTTACTTTTAACACGATAGATTGGGGAAGTGAACATCAAAAATGGTTAAAAGTCGAGATTTTTCCTCCAGCAGGTCAAGGCACAACACCTGTTGTTGGTACCAACCAATTAATGAGTGTACCTTATGCATTGTATTCTGAAAAGAGCAATAGCGATGTCAAAACAGTAAACAACATAAGTGATCTAAGAGCAATTACAACCTATGTAGATAATCAAATAGTTTATTTAAAAGGATATTATTCTGAAGGCGATGGTGGGGAAGGATTTTTTATTTTTAGAAAAGAGAGATACAATCCAGCTTATAATCCACCAACTGTCAGTGTTCTTATGATACCCGAAGACACACTTGATACAGGTGGAATTCATATTAAACCACAAAGTATTGAAAATTCTATTCCTGGAAGATGGGTAAGGCAATATGATGGTCCTATAAATGCTATTTATTTTGGAATTGTTAAATTCCCACAATTCACACCATTATATGGAGGTACTAATTCCGATAGAATAGACGCAGCTATTAATTATATTCATGCAAATACTGATTTTATCCCAAATTATATTGCAAATGTAAACAGTGGTGATATGACTTTGTATTTTCCAGACGGGGTTTACTTTACTGATAGAAAAATCGTTTTATGGTCTCAAATTCAAATTATTGGTGGGAAAGGCACAAAATTTCAACCAAGTGCTGGTTTCGAAGACTCATATATGTTTGAAGTAGGTAGTGGTCCGATTGTAAGAGTAAATCTTGAAAATATTATTGTAAATACTGCGGGCTATACAAGTACAGATATTGGCGGTATTCATATTAAAGGAGACAACCCCGATAAATTAGATCTAGGTAGTGGAGCTTGGATAGGTACATTTAAAAATTTGAAAATGGATACGAATGGACATGGAATTTATCTTGAAGGAGGAAACTATGAAAATGGAAACCAATATGAAGCTCCTAACCAATATTTAGTTTTTGAAAGTGTTGATCTTATTGTGCACAAACCAACTTCAAATGGTCTTAAGATAACAGGAGAATTTGTTAATTCAACCTTTTTGAATTGTCAATTTGAAATACCATTTGCAGAAGCAAGAGCTGGGGGTAATGTTGGAACCAATATTTCAATTACAAATACAGATTCACATTCAACAATACAACAAGTGTCTTTTATTAATTGTGCTGCAGGAGGTGGTCTCTACGCTTGTCAAATTGAAAATGCCTCAAATGTAAATTTTGATGGTTGCTGGTTCGAATATTTAGAAAGGAGTTTTGATATAAAAAATT
>JAYVFV010000186.1:0-3329 GCA_043772885.1 Flavobacteriales bacterium | reverse complement strand
ATTGATAAAACAGGAACAATAACAGAAAACACCATGAGTTTGGCGAGAATATTTACGCTAAAATCTCAAAAAATAACTGACCTAGAAAGTAATTTATCTGATGATGAAAAACAATTAATTTCGTTATCTATGTGGGCAAGCGAATCCATTCCGTTTGATCCTATGGAAGTGGCGTTACACGAAACCTATTCAAAAGTCATTGAAAAAGACGAACGTTCGCATTTTAAAATGGTGCATGAATATCCCTTATCTGGAAAACCGCCAATGATGACGCACATTTTTGAAAACAAATCCGGCAACCGAATTGTTGCAGCCAAAGGCGGATCTGAAGCCATAATGGCAATTGCAAAACTTTCTGCAAAAGAGAAAAAAGAAATTTTAGAAGCCATAAAATCATTATCAACTGAAGGTTACAGAATTTTAGCTGTTGGCGAAGCTACTTTTGAAGGTAAAAAATATCCAAAAACACAACAAGAATTTAAATTTGAATTCAAAGGATTATTGGCATTTTATGATCCGCCAAAAAAGAACATTCACTTGGTTTTGCAACATTTTTATAAAGCCGGAATCGCCGTAAAAATTATCACAGGCGACAATGCCGAAACGACTTCATCTATTGCTAAACAAATAGGTTTTATAGGTTTTGAAAATAGTATTTCTGGTGATGAATTGATGAAATTATCCGATAAGGAACTTAAAAAGAACGTTTTAGAAATCAATTTGTTTACCAGAATGTTTCCCGAAGCGAAACTCAAAATCATCAACGCATTGAAATCGAATAAAGAAATCGTAGCAATGACAGGTGATGGCGTAAATGATGGTCCAGCTTTAAAAGCAGCACATATTGGAATAGCAATGGGGAAAAAAGGAACTGAAATTGCCAAACAAGCGGCATCGTTAATTTTAATAAACGATGATTTAGATAAAATGGTTTATGCTGTTTCAATGGGGAGAAAAATATATACCAACCTCAAAAAAGCCATTCAATTTATCATTTCAATACACATTCCAATCATTCTTACGGTCTTTATTCCGTTGGCTTTGGGTTGGATGTATCCAAATATTTTTTCGCCAATACACATTATATTTTTAGAATTAGTAATGGGACCTACGTGTTCTATTGTTTATGAAAATGAACCTATCGAAAAAAATGCAATGGCACAAAAGCCACGACCATTTACGACTACTTTTTTTAATTGGAAGGAACTTTCAACGAGTATTATTCAGGGAATAATTATTACTGTTGGGACATTATTTACCTATCAATATGCTATTTATCAAGAATTTAGTGAAGAAGTAATAAGAACTATGGTTTTTGTGGTTTTAGTAACTGCCAATGTGTTTTTAACCTTAGTCAATCGTTCTTTTTACTATTCAATTTTTACAACTTTACTATATAAAAACAACTTAGTTTCTATAATTATCGGAATTACTATAGCCATTACTGGATTGTTACTTTATGTAAAACCATTAACAAAGTTCTTTGAATTTGAACATTTAAATGCTATTGAGTTATTAATTGCAATTGGAGTTGGTTTCTTGTCAGTAATTTGGTATGAATTTGTAAAATTTGATAAACGGAATTTTAAAAGAATTTAAATAAAAGCTTGATGAACAATCTTTCCAAATTAATTCTAATCAAAACAATCCACACCATCATTTGGATTTTTTTAATATGCTTTTTTTTTTAAAATGATTTGCCCACTGATAATAATGGTTCGAAAATATTTAAATTCAACTAAAGAAAATTTTGATATTTATTTACCCAATTGGTTGGCAAAATATAATAAACAAATTTATATCACCTTTTTATATTGATAATCGGTGGTTTTATATATAGAACTTTAAACAATTAAAAATGAAAACAAACTATAAAATTCCAACACAAACTCGAATCGGTCACGTGCACTTAAAAGTTTCTAATTTACTACGTTCATTTGAATTTTATTGCGATTTGTTGGGTTTCGAAATTACCACAATGTATGGCACAGAAGCGGCGTTTATTTCTGCTGGCGGCTATCATCATCACATTGGATTGAATACTTGGTACAGCAAGAATTTTCCGTTATCGCACGAAAAAGGAGTTGGTTTGTTTCACACCGCAATTTTATATCCAACACGCAAAGATTTAGCAACAATTTATGCTAGAATTCTAAAAGCCAATTATCCATTTACTGGCGCTGCAGATCATGGTGTTTCACAAGCTTTGTATTTGAATGACCCTGATAATAATGGTGTAGAACTTTATTGGGACAAACCGAAAGAAGAATGGAAATACAACCCAGACGGAACAATTATTATGTATACAGAAGAGTTGGATTTAAACGATTTACTAAATGAACTCAAATAATTTCAAAATATAGTTTTGAAAAAATGATGTAGCTAGTAATTAGAAGGTGTTCTAGAGTTATATTTACAATAAAAAAAGGCTCCATAAAATGAAGCATTTTTTCATTTTATACTTTTTTATACACCTCTGTTAAACCAGAATTCCATTCAATCGATTGGTAGTAGAAGTTGATTGAAGTAAGTCTACCTTTCTTTTTTAGTTCAAATTTTCCAATCACTTTGGCATCTTTTCCTAAAATGGTTAAAATATCACCTGTGCATAATGTGTTGAACCTAAACAGGTCGTATATTTTTTCAGCGATGTCTTTTTTTATTGTTACTTTAGAATTGAAAGTACTCACAATAATAGTCTCAGAACTACTACTAATGATTAATTCCATACCATCGTGACCGTACTTATATGTGCTGGTTTTAGAAACATCTTGTGAATAAGATATTTGAAAAGTGAAAAGCAATACAATAATGAGTTTGTGCATTTAAGATGATTTGGGGCTAACCTTATGAACGCCAAATATATAAAATAATTGTAATAAACATAACTTATATAAAAATAACCGTGTCATTATTTAATGACACGGTTTTTTATCGGAATTAATAATAACCTAGTAATACGTATAACGTCTTACTTTAGCAATGTATTTTGCCAAACGAATTACTTGGTGACTGTAGCCATATTCATTATCATACCATACGTACAACACAATATTTTTACCGTCTCCAGAAACAATAGTAGCATTACTATCATATATAGCTGGAGCAGAGGTGCCAACAATATCAGAAGAAACCAATTCGTTATTTAAAGAATATTTGATTTGCTCTACCAATTCACCTTCAAGAGCATATTTTTTCATGATGTTGTTTATTTCCTCAATAGAAGTAGTTTTACTCACTTCTAAATTCAAAACAACAAGCGAACCATTTGGAACAGGAACTCGAATAGCATTCGATGTTAATTTTCCTGCTAAACTCGGCAACGCTTT
>JAYVFV010000185.1:0-3333 GCA_043772885.1 Flavobacteriales bacterium | reverse complement strand
TCCGGTAGAAAGTATGCAAAAAGCAATTGATGTAATTGTCAAAATTGCGGAATTGACTGCAACTACTGATTTTTCTGTTAAAAAGAAGCGTTAGTTTTTTTTACCGCGAATTACACGAATTTACACGAATTAATTTGTGTAAATTCGTGTAATTCGTGGTTAAAATTTTTAAATACTATTCAATTTATGGAAGAAAAAAAAACTTGGAATAAAAACCATGAATGGGATGAAGAATTGGAAATTCTGAAATCGATTATTGACAAAACTGAATTAGTAGAAACTACCAAATGGGGCGGCATTGTATATACCATCAACAATAAAAACGTATTGGGAATAGTTGGTTTTAATCACTTTTTTACGATTTGGTTTTGGAATGGGGTTTTCCTCAAAGACGAACTAAAGGTTTTAATCAATGCCAATGAAGGTGTGACAAAAGGATTGCGTCAATGGCGATTTACATCCAAATCGGAGCTAAATGAAAAGCAAATCCTGATTTACGTAAAGGAAGCTATAGAAAACGAAAAGGAAGGGAAATCAATTAAACCCGAACGAAAAGAAGTGGTGATTTCTGATTTTTTTGCTAATGAATTAAAATCCGATAAAGCATTCGCGAAGGCGTTTGAAGCATTTTCTCCATACAAACAAAAAGAATTTTTAGAATACATTGATACTGCCAAACAAGACAAAACCAAAATCCAGCGAATAGAAAAAATCAAACCCATGATTTTAGAAAATATCGGTTTGAATGATAAATATCGATAAATTTTAGCCACAGATTCACAGATTTATAATAAAAAAATATGTGAATCTGTGGCTAATTTTTTACTTATGCTTTTTTATTCAATGCAGCACTCATCTCTAAAGAAATTGCCGATTTTTCAATCTTTAATTTTCCAGACATGGTTTCGATAACAATAGTTGTTTCTGATAATTCGGCAACTTTTCCGTGAAAACCACTTTTCGTAACGATTTTATCGCCTACTTTTAAACTGGTTTCAAACTCTTTTTCTTTCTTAACTCTTTTTTGTTGTGGTAGTATCATGAAGAAATACATCACTACAAAAATTAAAATAAACGGTAAAAACGTTCCTATTTGATCCATAATAAATATTTAGTTGAGATTATTAAATTTTTAAACTTTGATTTTTGCTTTGATTGCTATTGTCACTCCTCCTTTTGGCACGTTGGCATAAACACTAATGGTTTTGTGTTGATTTCCTGTTTTTCCTTTTGAATTAAACGAAACTTTCATTACTGCTGTTTTTCCTGGTAAAATAGGTTCTTTTGGAAACTCAGGAACTGTACAACCACAAGAACCCATGGCTTTTGAAATTATCAAATCATTCTTTCCTGTATTTTTAAAAGTAAAAAAATGATTTACTTTATCACCTGGATTAATGGTTCCGAAATCAAATTCTTTTTCGGTGAAAACCATTTCTGTTAGTTTACCATTAACTACTTCTGATGGAGCTTGTGGTAACGCAGTTGTTTCTGGAGTTGTTGTTGATACGGAATTACTTGCATCTTGTTTTTTACAAGAAGTTATAAAAAATGATACGACTACTAAAAGGAAATAAATTGTTTTATTTTTCATTTGTTTTTTTTAATTGCTTTCAACTACATTAAACCTCTTCCGATTTTTTTAATTCTGTCATTCGCTTGGAATTCTTTTACTAAATTATCTAAAATTCCATTAATAAAAATACTACTTTTTGGAGTTGAATATTCTTTGGCAATTTCCAAATATTCGTTAATTGTAACCTTTACGGGAATTGACGGGAATTTTAAAAACTCACAAATCGCCATTTTAATAATGATAGTATCCATTTCTGCAATACGATCAATATCCCAATTATGGGTTTTATCGAAAAATTCTTTAGTAAATTCGGTTTCATTTAAAACAGTCTTTCTAAAAAGTAAATTCACAAACTCTTTATCTTCTTCGTCTTTAAACAACTTGGAAACTTTAAAAGTAGTATCCTTCTCGGAAATTTGATTCAATTGTTTTAAGATTTTCGTATTGACAACCGGAATGTCATCTACCCAAGTTAATTTATAATCTTCGAGATAATTGTATAATTTTTCGTTTGGAGCTATTACTTCGGTAAACAAATCGATGATGAACTGTTTGTCTTTTTCGAAATTAGTTGCTTTTGATTTCATGTAGTCACCATAAACGTCGCTTTGTTTAACGTCTTGAAGCAACAACAAAATCGCATCATCATTAGCAGACCAATTGGTAATTTTTTTGGCCTTAATAGCCGATTCTATTGCACTACTTTCTTTTAAAAGTTGTAAAATAGCATTATTGATAAATTTGGTGTTGGGTTTACGTTCTTCTAAAGTAGCGAGGTGCTTTTTACTCGAAAGCTCAATAAATGCTACTTCTTTTAACTGTAATTCGATTAAGGAAGAGACCATTATTAAATACAAATCCATTACACTTTCGATGCTGTAGTTTAAGAATTTCTCTTCTTTTTCAATATCATCAGAACCATTTTGATGCATGGCATAAATGGATTGCATCACTTTAACTCGAATATGTCTTCTATTTAACACGTGTAAGAACTTTATAAATTAAAAAGAGCGAAAGAAAAAGCTCTTTCGCTCCGCAAAAATAAAACTATTTTTTAAAACACTTCTCTATTTAGTGTTTTCTTTTTTTCTTTGTTCGATTCTAATTTCCGCCAATGCCATTGCCGCTTTTTGAGGCGTCAATTTATTTTTTATAGCATAATCAAAAATCTCTAACGTAGTATTGTAGATATTTTCTGTTCTTCGCATTGCTTCTTCCTTACCGTAATTAGCAATTTCTCCGTAAACATTGATTATTCCACCAGCATTAATTAGAAAATCGGGAGCATACACTATTCCTCTATCTTGTAAAATTGGTCCGTGTATATTCTCATTTGCCAATTGATTATTCGCAGCTCCGGCGATAACTTTCGCTTTTATTTTATAAACTGTATCGTCATTTATTGTGGCACCAAGCGCACAAGGAGCATATATATCTACATCGGCACTGTATAAATCATCACCGTTAAAAATAGTTGCGCCATATTTGGCACTTATTTCTATCAGTCGGTCTAAATTAATATCTGTAATTTGAACTAACGCACCTTCTTTGGTCAGGTAATCAACGAGTGTTTCTCCAACATGACCAATTCCTTGTACTAGTACTTTCTTACCTTCTAAGTTATCAGAGCCAAATTGGTACTTTGCTGCAGCTTTCAGTCCCATAAAAACGCCGTAAGCTGTAACTGGCGATGGATTTCCAGATCCTCCACGAGCTTCCGAAATTCCAGTAACATAAGGTGTTACATCACGAACAGT
>JAYVFV010000184.1:0-3347 GCA_043772885.1 Flavobacteriales bacterium | reverse complement strand
GCAATTAACGGAATTCCGTATCTATTTGGTTGTTCTGACGCGTTTATTTATCAGTTTAGTTTTTATGTCAACGTGTTTTGTTGGTTGGCGACTGCCTTGTTTTTATTTGAAATTTTAAAATCTTTTTTAAGCGAAAAACTGGCATTTGTTTTTGCGTTGTGTTCTTTCTTATTTGTGGGAACGATAGCTTTAATTAATCATTTACTGACCGAAAATATTTATACGTTATTCATTGTTTTGGTATTTTATTTTCTTTTGAAATACTACAAAACGACCCGAGGCGACCCGAGCGATAGCGAACTGGCGAAGCAAGCCGAACTGAGCGAAGCTAAATCATTTTGGCAATTGTCTATAGCGATTTCAATTCTGATTTTAAGCATGTTGGTACGACCAGGATCGAAGTGGCTGGCGATTTTATTTTTGTTGTTTTACAGTAGGGAATTTATTCGATATTATAAATCCAAAGCAGCATTTTTGGTTTATGGAAGTTTGCTTTTAGTAACAATTCAGTGTGCTGGAATAAAATACCAATTTGGTAATTTCACCATTAGCTACATCGATTCGGTAACGTATTATAATTACATCGGAAGCAAAGCAATAGCATTTAAAAATGGAAAACAATACGATATGTCAAAAGATCCCAGAACATTTTATATCTTTTTGTTAAAGCCAACTCAAATTCAGGAAGAAGCCAAAAAAGATTTACTACTTCAATTGCAAACCAATTCAGGAAATCTATTTGCTGCTTATTGTTCTGATGTGTATGAAAACACCATTTCTGGAAATATTCCTTTATCCGATTGTAAAAACGTGAAAAATACAAGTTATTTCAATTTTTGGAAAGAACTACTTTTTTCTATTTCGCAATGGCAAAATCGAATTTTTACAATCCTCGGATTACTATTGGCTATTTTTTATTTTTTTAAAAGTTATAAAAAGGAAGTCTACTTTAGTTTGATAAGTGTCTATGTTTTGTATATAGTAGCTTCTTCAGGAATATCGTGCGCACAAGGCGATCGATTTCATCTTGTGATTTTTCCTTTCGTTTTGGTATTATGTGCTAAATGGTATACGGATAGAAAACGAATTTAAACCGTTCTTTGTACGACTTCAAAAATAGAACCGTCTTCACATTTTAATGTTTTCGATTGGAATTTCATCAACAAAGCATAATCGTGCGTAGCCATTATAATGGTTTTACCATTGGCGTTGATGCTTTTTAATACTTCTAATACTTCAACACTGGTTTGTGGATCCAAATTTCCGGTTGGTTCATCAGCCAAAATGATCTCAGGATCGTTTAATAACGCTCTAGCAATGGCAACACGTTGTTGTTCTCCTCCTGATAATTGATGTGGCATTTTGTTCGCAAAGCCTTTCATTCCGACTTTATCCAATACTTCATCAATTTTATTTTGCATTTCTGTTGGATCAATCCAACCTGTAGCTTTCAAAACAAATAACATATTGGCATTTACATTACGATCGGGAAGTAATTGAAAATCCTGAAATACAATTCCGATTTTTCGTCGCAAATACGGAATCTGTTTTTCTTCTAAAGTAACCAAATCAAAATCTACAATATGGCCTTCACCCTCTGTTAGTGGCAAATCGCCGTAAAGTGTTTTCATAAAACTACTTTTTCCACTTCCTGTTTTTCCTATAATGTATAAGAACTCGCCATGATTTACATCTAAATTTATTTGTGAAAGAATGACTTTATTCTCTTGATAAATAGTAACATTTTTTAATGACAATACGGTTTGTGACATGAGTAATTTTTATTTATTTGGGTAAAAGTAATACTATAACGAATGTTTTCAAAATAAATTTTCTAATTAGATTATTAGACTCCTTAGAAAGTTAGACAGATTAGATTTGTTCGACTTCGAGTTGACTAATAAGCTTAACACCAACCAAGTCGAACAATCTAATAATCCAACAATCTAATAATCGAAACATTAAATAGTCTAAGAAGTCTAAGAAATCTAAGAAGTCTAATCAATCTTTTATGAAATTGTTAAGAAAAATGTTTATAATAAATCCAAGACTTGCTGCGTTATTACCCATATCGTAACCTACTTTTGAAAGAGTAAAAAAAATGATTATGCGAAAATTTTCAGTATTTATATTTCTGCTTTCCTTGGCGGAAATCACATCGGTTTCAGCACAACAATCGGCTGTATATTCCAACCAACTTTCCGAATTTGATAAAGCACTTTCCTTATACAAGGACAAACAATATTTGGCAGCTCAAATCTTATTCGAAAAAGTAAAACAGAATAAAAACAGTCAGGAAGTCGAATCCGATTGTGCGTATTACATTGCCAATTGTGCTATTCGATTAAACCAGTCGAATGCCGATCAGATGATGGAAGATTTTGTGGCGAATTATCCAACAAGTACCAAACAAAATCAAGCTTATATTGGCGTTGCTCAGTATTATTTCGAAAACGGAAGTTATCCACAGGCATTAGAATACTTTGATAAAGTAGATGAAAGTGGATTGACATTTGATGAAATGGAAAAATACAATTTCCAAAAAGGATACGCTTATTTTTCTGCGAAAAAGAAGAAAGAAGCAACAACCTATTTGACAAAAGTTTCCAATTCGAAAGAATACGGTTCACAAGCCAAGTATTACTTGGGTTTTATGGCCTATGAAGGCGATGATTATAAAGAAGCAACAAAATATTTTGATCAGGTTTCAGGGGAAGAAAAGTATAAAGAGAAGTTGTCGTATTTTCAAGCGGACATGAATTTCAAATTGGGAAATTTCCAAAAAGCAATCGATTTAGGAATCGCTGCAATGGATAAATCGAACGCTGCCGAAAAATCGGAATTGAATAAAATTATAGGTGAAAGTTATTTCAATTTAAAACAATACGATAAAGCATTGCCGTATCTAAAAGATTACAAAGGCAAAAAAGGAAAATGGAACAACACCGATTTTTACCAATTGGGTTATACGTATTACAAACAAAACGATTTTGAAAATGTGATTTCCCAGTTCAATAAAATCATTGATGGGAAAGACTTTGTCGCTCAAAATGGCTATTATCATTTGGGAGAAAGTTATCTAAAAACCGATAAAAAACAACAGGCATTAAACGCTTTCAAAAACGCTTCTGAAATGGATTTCGATAAAAAAATACAGGAAGATGCGTATCTGAATTATGCTAAATTGAGTTATGAAATCGGAAATTCGTACCAAAGTGTCCCGGATGTTTTAGCCACTTTTTTAAATAAATATCCACAATCTCCAAGTAAAGATGAGGTTGAAGGATTGCTGATTAATTCGTACATTACATCCAAAAATTATAAAGAGGCGCTGACTTTATTAGAAA
>JAYVFV010000183.1:0-9760 GCA_043772885.1 Flavobacteriales bacterium | reverse complement strand
ACTCCAGCCACATCGTTTCCTTCGGCTTTATCGCGTTCTAATTTAGGAGCTCCTAATACTTTAACAATATCTCCATCGGTAACTTTTTTGTTGTATTCTTCGTTCATTGCCACCGATTTTGCAGCATTGCGAATGACTTGCGCCATTTTTTGTTCAAGGCTTCGAACTCCAGATTCTCTAGTATAACCTTCCACAATTTTTTCCAATTGTTTTTTTCCAATCATTAAATCTTTAGATGTTAATCCGTGTTCTTTTAATTGTTTTGGAAATAAATGTTGACGTGCAATTTCTACTTTTTCTTCAATGGTGTAACCACTCATTTTAATCACTTCCATTCTGTCTTTAAGCGCAGGTTGGATGGTTGACATATTATTGGAAGTTGCTATAAACATGACTTTAGATAAATCGAATCCCATTTCGAGGAAATTATCATAAAAGTCATTGTTTTGTTCCGGATCTAAAACTTCGAGTAAAGCCGATGACGGATCACCTTGATTGCTTACCGAAAGTTTGTCAATCTCATCCAAAATAAAAACAGGATTGGATGTTTTTGCTTTTTTTATACTTTGGATAATTCGTCCGGGCATTGCACCAATGTACGTTTTTCGGTGTCCACGTATTTCGGCTTCATCACGCAATCCACCTAATGAAATGCGGACATACTCTCTACCTAAAGCTTCGGCAACCGATTTTCCTATAGATGTTTTTCCAACACCTGGAGGTCCGGTTAAACAGATTATAGGCGACTTCATATCATTTCGCAATTTCAAAACGGCTAAATGTTCAATCATTCTTTTCTTGACATCTTCTAATCCGAAGTGATCTCTATCGATGACTTTTTGAGCGTTTTTTAAATCGAAATTATCTTTAGAATATTCATTCCATGGTAAATCTAAAACCAATTCTAAATAGTTTCTTTGAATTCCGAAATCAGGAGCTTGCGGATTCATACGCTGCAACTTGTTAAACTCTTTATCAAAAAGTTGTTGCGTTTTTTCGTTCCACTTTTTTGTTTTTGCACGCATTCGCATGTCTTCAAATTCTTGCTCATTCGAAACGCCACCTAATTCTTCTTGGATGGTTTTCATCTGTTGGTGCAAGAAATATTCGCGTTGTTGTTGGTCTAAATCAAAACGAACTTTAGATTGAATATCGTTTTTAAGTTCTAACTTTTGCAGTTCCACATTCATAAAACGCAACGTTTCAAGCGCGCGTTCTTTGAGGACATTCATTGCTAATAAATTTTGCTTTTCTTCTACCGAAAGGTTCATATTGGAAGAAACAAAATTGATTAAGAACGATTGGCTTTCAATATTTTTGATGGCGAAAGTGGCTTCTGTTGGGATATTTGGACTCTCCTTAATGATTTCTATTGCTAATTCTTTTATAGAATCAACAATAGTCCCAAATTCGCTATCGTGCTTGCTTGGTCTTATTTCGGTAACCTCTTTTATACTTGCTTTGATATAGGGCTTTTCAGAAATAACGGCATCGATTTCAAATCGTTTTTTTCCTTGAAGAATAACGGTAATATTTCCGTCAGGCATTTTTAAAACTCTTAGAATTCGGGCTACAGTTCCGATATGATGAATGTCATTTTTAGAAGGATCTTCTTCGTGTTCATTTTTTTGAGCAACGACACCAATAATTTTATTACCAGCATAGGCTTCATTAATAAGCTTAATTGATTTATCTCTTCCTGCGGTAATTGGTATAACAACTCCTGGAAATAAAACAGTATTCCGTAAAGGTAAAATTGGTAAAAAGGCGGGTAATTCTTCATTTGTCATTTCCTCTTCGTCTTCTGGAGTCAAAAGTGGAATTAATTCCGCTTCTGAATCAAAATCCTGAAGTGACAAATTGTCAAAAGTTAGTATTTTATGATGTGACATATTCTTTATGGGTCAGATTGTTGACATTAAACGTTAAACAAATATACTTTTTACTAAGTAGTTATTAAATTAAAATCGATGTATGACTTATAAAATACCATAAAATCAATTTTGAAAGCATTTCAACAAAGCAAAACGGTACTTTGCAATTGGTATGCCACGAAAAAAAATCCGCCAAATAGACGGATTTTTTTATATTTTTTTTGATTTGATTTTAGTAATCGACGTCAAATTGACCTTGTGTAATTTGGTATTGATTAGATCCATCGCTAGAAGTAAAACTAAAAGTCCCTACAATTCGAGTAGCGGTTTTACTAACTACTGTAACAGTACCTGCATGAGCTTGTAGCGCCACAGTTCCAAATTTATAAGAAGCTTGAACAACGTCCGTTCCGATATTTCCTGTAATTGGATAAGTACCAGAAGTTACATCGTCTCTTATACCGACAATAATATTTTGTGCTGCCGCATTGGTCGCTTTAATTTGAATAACATTACTTACAGTTGTAACGAAAATATTGGTATCGACAAAACTGACGCCACCAACATTGGCAAAGAAAGAATCTGTTGATGGATTTTGAGTTACATAAGGTAAATTATTAAAAATACCGTTGGTAAAAATAATTGGTAATATGTTAGTAACTGAACTGTCAGACCAATATCCTTTATAGCTAAAAATTCCAGAAACGGTTTGCGTTGTTGTATTAATCGAAGTAATTGTTACAGAACCTGTATTTTCACTCGTCATAGCAGGATTAATTCCCCAATAACCAAAAGTAGAACTTGCTGGTGTAAAAGCAACCGTATTAGCATTAGCTGCATAAGTACCTACAGAACTGCCGTTTAATGCAAATTCAAATCCTTCATTAGCGGTTCCTCTTGTTGCTACTAATGAAAATGTATTGCCAGAAATAACTACTGCTGTATTTTGAGCATTCCAAGTAGCACCACTAAAATCAGCTCTAAAGTAAGCTCCGTTACCATTATTATTCCCACCATTATTACTACCGTTTAAATCTATAGCACTATCAATTCTTTCGTCATCACAAGAAGTAAAGGCGAATGCAGCAAATAGTAGCATAAATAAGGATGTAATTTGTAATTTCTTCATAATCTTAATTTTTGTCAAATATAAATATTTTTTATATAATTTAAATTTATTTTTTTGGTACTCGTCTTAATAATAACAAACCTGATAAAAAAAACAATCCTAAAAACACAATTGCGAATCTTGGACTACCTGTAATTTGATCGATAATTCCGTAAACACACATTCCGATTACGATTCCGATTTTTTCCGAAACATCGTAAAAACTAAAAAAAGAAGCCGTGTCTTTTGTTTCTGGTAAAAATTTAGAATAGGTTGATCTGCCTAGCGCTTGAATTCCTCCCATTACTAATCCAACTAAACTTGCCATTATATAAAACTCTTTTGGCGTTGTAATAAAATAAGCAAAACCACATAATAAAAGCCATAAGCCGTTCAAAAAAATTAATACATTAATGTTACCAAATAGTGCTGATGCTCTTGATGTTAAAATGGCTCCAAGAATAGCAATCAACTGAATTAAAAGAATACACGTTATTAAACCTATTTGACTTTCTTCGGCATTTTTCCATTGAATTTCTTGTGCTCCAAAATAAGTGGCAATCAACATTACGGTTTGCACCGCCATACTAAAAACAAAGAAACTCAATAAATAACGTTTTAAAGGAATTTCCGATTGCAAGATTTTCCATACCTTTTTTAATTCTTTAAAGCCATTAAAAATGACATAAAAACTAACTTTTTCTTTGTTGATATTTCCTTTTGGCAGATAAAAATAAGTGTACCTACTAAAAACAATCCACCAAATTCCGACCATCGCAAACGAATAACGCATCGCTTTCATTGATGCTTCTGCTGGAGTTCCAGATATATTAAAAAACTCCGGTTTCATTATCATCGCAAGATTGATTACCAATAACAAAACGCTACCAATGTAACCCAATGAATACCCTTTGGCACTCACTTTATCTTGTTGTTCTGGAAAAGCAACGTCGGGCAAATACGAATTATAGAAAACCAAACTTCCCCAAAATCCAATCAAACCAAAGAAATAGAACGTTAATCCTAGAAGAATATTGTTCAAATCGAAGAAATACAAACCAATACATGACAATGCTCCAATGTAATTGAAGATGCGCATAAAGATTTTTTTATTTCCCATGTAATCGGCAATTCCGGATAGTAATGGCGAAAAAACAGCCACACATAAAAACGCAGCAGCAGTGACAAAACTGATTAGTGCCGAGTTTTTAAAATTATATCCAAGAACAATTACATACGGATTGTCTTTGGCAAATAGAGCATTGTAAAAAATAGGAAAAATCGCCGAAGCAATAACCAAACTATAAACGGAATTCGCCCAATCGTAGAAAGCCCAAGCATTGAGTAATTTTGGATGACCTTTTGGTAACTGTGGCATACATTTTTTTTAACTAAAAAATCCCGTCCTGAAGTTTCAGAACGGAATTCAAATATAGTCTTTTTTATTATTTAAATGTAACCCCAAACTTAGCTGCTTCTGCTTTTGCTTGTGGAATTAAAGCTCTAAGATTTGCAATTCTTGTTGCATCTGATGGATGCGTACTCAAGAATTCAGGTGGCGCTCCACCTCCTGCACTGGCTGACATTCTTCCCCAGAAAAGTAATGCTTGGTCTGGATTGTAACCTGCAATAGCCATTAAAGTTAAACCAATCATATCGGCTTCGCTTTCGTGGGCTCTGCTAAAAGGCAGCAAACCTCCAAGTTGTGTTGCAGCACCATAAGCGGTCATCGCAAGTTGCTGAGTTTTTTCATCTTTTCCTCCGGTTGCAACCGCAACTCCTGCTCCTCCTAATTGCTGTAATAAGCCAGCACTCATACGCTGTTGTCCGTGATTAGCTAAAGCATGTGAAACTTCGTGACCTAATACGGTTGCCAATCCAGCATCATCTTTTGTAATTGGCAAAATACCCGAATACACCACTATTTTTCCTCCTGGCATACACCAAGCGTTTACATCTTTACTTTCCACTAATTTGTATTCCCATCTGTAATCATTCAAATAACCAGCTTTACCATTAGCCGTTAGCCATTTTTCTGCAGCCACTTTAATTTTGGTGCCAATTGTTTCTACTCTTCTGGCATCGGCTGAACCAGAAATCACTTTATTTTCAGACAGAAACTGATTGTACTGTTGAAAAGCAGAAGGCAAAATTTGGCTATTAGAAACTAATGCTAATGTACTTTTACCTGTAAAAGGATTTTCGGCACATGCAAAAACCAATAATACCATACCAATACCTAAAAATAATCTTTTATTTTTCATAATTTCTACATTTAATTTCTACTACAATATAACAATGCTATTCGCCTATAAAATGCAATTCTGTAAATTCTTTATCTACAATCAAATTATTATTATCAAAAGAAACAGCGTCAAAATCGACTTTCTCGTTATCTATTTCAATTTCTTTAATTCTAAAAGGCAAGCCTGCTAAGTTAATTTTAATTGTTGAATATAATGTTTCATAATTACCCTCTTTATGTTGTATAATTATGAGCTCTTTTTCTTTTCCAATTAAGCTAAAAGTTTTATAACTAAATCGTCCTTTGTTGTAATCATAACCATCTTGAGCATCTTCATAAACATATGATTTTTCTTTTCCTAATTTATAATACACTTCTAAAGATAATTCAGGTATTTCCAATTCCCCTACATATTGTTGGATTGGGTATTTTGGAATTATAGCACCTTCTTTAATAAATAACGGAATCTGATCAAAATCGGTAGCCACCCAAAGTTCTTTTTTTCCTTTTACTAATTCGTTTGTCCAGTAATTATACCAATTTCCTTGCGGAAGATACATTCTACGACCTTGTGCATTGGGTTCTAAAATTGGACAAACTAAAATTTGATTTCCAAAAATAAACTCATCGGTTCGGTAATGGGTTTGTTTATCCAATTGATCGAAATACACTAATGGCTTTAACATCGGCACTCCATCATTCACATAGTGCCAAAACATCGTGTACAAATACGGTAATAATTGATAACGCAATTCGACAAATTTTCGAGTCACATCTACAACTTCTTCACCAAAACTCCACGGTTCTTGTTCGCCGTGATGTCCCGAAGAATGCGTTCTACAAAAAGGATGAAAAACGCCCAACTGAATCCAGCGCGCATACAATTCGGCAGAGGGTTGTTCGGCAAATCCGCCAATATCAGAACCGGTAAAACCCATTCCGGAAATTGACATTCGTTGCATTTGAATATTAGCAATCCATAAATGTTCCCATGAAGCAATGTTATCACCAGTCCAAGATGACGTATAACGTTGTGCACCAGAATACGCCGAACGTGTAATAATAAACGGTCGTTTTGGATACGCAAATCGTTTTACACCTTCATAGGTTGCGCGCGCCATTTGTGTTCCGTAAACATTATGTGCTTTGCGGTGACTGCAACTGTTTCCATCGTAATCGTGTCGAACATCAAGTGGAAATGTTTTGGAAGGAACTTCCATAACTGCTGGTTCGTTCATGTCGTTCCATACACCTTTCACTCCGATTTCAGAAACTAATTCTTTAAATAAACCTGCCCACCATTCGCGGACTTCCGGATTAGTATAATCGGGGAAATTACAATCGCCTGGCCAAACTTTTCCTTTCATATACGGGCCGTCGGCTCTTTTACAGAAATAATCTTTTTCCAAAGCTTCTTTATACACCCAATAATCTTTATCGATTTTGATTCCGGGATCAATGATTACAACAGTTTTAAAACCCTCTTTTGCCAATTCGGCTACCATTCGTTTTGGATCTGGAAAATACTCTTTACTCCAAGTAAAACAGCGAAATCCTTCCATATAATCGATATCCAAATAAATGGCATCACATGGAATTTTCAATTCTCTAAACTTACTTGTGATTTCTTTAACTTTACTTTCTGGATAATAACTCCATTTACATTGATGGTATCCTAACGTCCAAAGTGGCGGCAATTCTGGTTTTCCAGTTAAATGCGTATAGGTTGTAACGACATCACTCATTTTTGGACCGTAAATAAAATAGTAATTCATTTCGCCACCATCGGCCCAAAAACTGGTGACATTCTTTCTTTCGCTGGAGAAATCAAAATGGGAATGAAAGGTGTTGTCGAAGAAAATTCCGTACGCTTTATCCGAATGCAATCCGATATAAAACGGAACGACTTTGTATAAAGGCTCTTGATCTTTTGCAAAAGCATATTGATCGGTTGCCCAATTTTCTACACGTTTTCCTTTTAAATTAAAGTGCGTTGCTTTATCTCCAAGTCCATAATAACTTTCACCATCACGCGTCATCTTGCTCATTTTCACAATGTTTCCGCCATATTCATAACATTCTTCCCAGTGAAAACCGATTTCATCTTCCAGAATTGTTTCTCCGTTTAAATCGTATATTCCAACACGTAGATCACTTTTCTGAATAATTACAGACACTTTACTTGTAATAATTCGGTAATTATTTTTTTCTTCTTTGACTTCTAAAGCGTTGTAACCGTGCGATTGCGACTTATCGATAGCGTAAGAAAAATCATTACTAAAATAGCCTTTGACGGTGAAGCGGAAACGAATCATGCTATCGCGAAGAACGGTGACTCTTAGTATTACATTGTTATCGGTATGGAAATCAATCGAATCAGCTTCGTGTGTGTAAGAAATAATTTTGGAAGGAAATAAATCGCCTTTATATTCTAAATCGGTATTGATTATCATAGTTAAAAATTTGTACAGCGAGCCAAATTTACAAAGTTGGCAAGTATTTATGAAACGTTGATTGAATTAGTTTTTGACTATTACGTTTTCGGATGTTGATAACTAGTTTTGACCACAAATTAACCTAATTTAAAAACACAAATTCCCAAAGGTGGTAAGATAAGTTCTGCCGAAAAATCTCTGTTGTTCCAAGGTTCTTTTTCGATTTTAATAGGTTTCGGATTCACTACTCCGCTTCCATTGTAATCGATTTTATCGGAGTTGAAAATTTCAGTTAATTTCCCTTTTCTAGGCAAACCAATTCGATACGTACTGTGAACGACTTGCGTCATATTGCAAACGATGACGAGGTTTTCTTTTTCAATGTTTCCCTTACGTATATAGGTTAAGACGCAGTTTTGATGATCGGAATAATTAATCCACTCAAATCCTTCACCAGTAAATTGTTTTTCATATAACGCAGGATTGTTTTTATACAAACTATTTAAATCGGTAATGCATTTTTTTACACCATTGTGAAAACCGTATTGTAACAGATCCCAATCCAAACTCCCTTCGAAATTCCATTCCCTTGATTGACCAAATTCCGATCCCATAAACAATAATTTTGCGCCGGGATGTGTAAACATATAACCATAAAGTAAACGCAAATTGGCAAATCGTTGCCATTCGTCTCCCGACATTTTTCTTTGAATAGAGCTCTTGCCATGCACCACTTCATCATGCGATAGCGGCAACATAAAATTTTCACTAAAGGCATACGTCATTGAAAAAGTTAAATCGTTTTGGTGGTATTTTCGGTAGACCGTTTCTCTGGCAAAATAGTTTAATGTATCGTGCATCCAGCCCATCATCCATTTCATGCCAAAACCGAGACCGCCGTTAAAAGTGGGATGCGACACCATCGGAAACGAAGTGCTTTCTTCGGCGATTGTATGCACACCTTCAAAATTAGTATATACCGCTTCGTTAAAATCCTTTAAGAAACTTATGGCGTCTAAATTCTCTCTTCCACCGTTAACATTTGGGTCCCATTCTCCTTCATTTCTAGAATAATCCAAATACAACATCGAGGCAACGGCGTCGACGCGGAGTCCGTCAGCATGATACTGATGCAGCCAAAAAATCGCGTTACTAATCAAAAACGAACGCACTTCATTTCGTTCATAATTAAAAACCAAACTTTTCCAATCGGGATGGTACCCTTTTCTTCTATCGGGATGTTCATACAGATTTGAACCGTCAAAAAAACCCAAACCGTGAGCATCATCAGGAAAATGAGAGGGTACCCAATCTAAAATAACGCCAATACCAGCCTGATGTAATTTATCAACCAAGAGCATAAAATCCTGTGGCTTACCAAAGCGGGATGTGGGTGCAAAATAGCCCACTAATTGATATCCCCATGATGGATCATAAGGATATTCCATAATTGGCATGAACTCGACATGAGTAAATCCGGTTTCTTTTACATACGCCACTAATTCGCTGGCAAGTTCAATATAAGTTAGAAAGTTTCCTTCTACATTTCGTTTCCAAGAACCCAAATGCACTTCGTAAACAGAATATGGTTTGTCCAATCCGTTTTTGGTAGCACGAGTTTGCATCCATTTGGTGTCTTTCCATTTGTAATCTAAATCCCAAATAATAGAAGCAGTGTGTGGTGGATGTTGGCAATACAAAGCAAAAGGATCGGCTTTATCAGTAACAACACCGTTATTATTAGATTGTATTTTATACTTGTATAATGTTCCTTTATCAATTCCTGAAATGAATCCTTCCCAAATACCGGAACTGTCCCAACGCACTTCCAATTGATGTTCGCCTTGTGTCCAAAAATTAAAGTCCCCAACTACACAAACGGAATGAGCCGTGGGAGCCCAAACTGCAAAATACACCCCTTTAACCCCATCAACCTCAATAAGGTGCGCACCTAGTTTTTCGTAAAGTCGGAAATGTTTCCCAGCTTTAAATAAATCAATATCAAAATCTGTAAAAAGGGAATGCGAGATAACTTTACTCATATATAATTGTCTAATTCTATTTAATGAAAAACAGAATATTAATTTTAATAAAAAAC
>JAYVFV010000182.1:0-9771 GCA_043772885.1 Flavobacteriales bacterium | reverse complement strand
TTAGTATCGACTTTCTTCAGCATTTCGTCATCAGAAACTTGTACAAATCCGTCCCACTCATCTTGCATAAACGGCGTGATAATCGTTTTGTCTTTCTTTCTTGATGCGGTTAAATTGGCGTCTAATTTTTCTTTGTAATCGTTTTCGATTTTTGTCAAATAAGCTTGATCTACAATACCGTCGATGATTAATTTCTCGGCGTAAATATCTCTCGGATTTTTATGTCGCGCTATGATTTTATATAAAACGGGTTGTGTAAAACGAGGTTCGTCCCCTTCGTTGTGACCGTATTTTCTGTATCCTAATAAATCGATGAACACGTCACGACCGAATTCCATACGGAAATCCAATGCAAACAACATCGCATGAACCACTGCTTCGGTATCGTCTGCATTCACGTGAAGTACTGGCGACAACGTTACTTTCGCGACATCGGTACAATACACCGACGAACGTGCATCTTGGTAATTGGTTGTAAATCCAACTTGATTGTTGATGACGATATGAATCGTTCCACCTGTTTTGTAACCATCGAGTTGTGCCATTTGTACAATTTCGTACACAATTCCTTGTCCGGCTACAGCTGCATCACCGTGAACGGCAATGGGTAAAACTTTAGAGAAATCGTCTGGGAAATACTTATCTTGTTTGGCGCGTGAAATTCCTTCAATAACAGCACCAACCGTTTCGAGATGCGAAGGATTTGGTGCTAAATTGATATTGATTTTTTTACCTGATTTGGTTTTTCTTTCTGATGTTAATCCCAAATGGTATTTTACATCGCCATCGAAATATTCTTTATCGTAATCTTTTCCGTCAAATTCGGAGAAGATGTCTTGTGTTGCTTTTCCGAAAATGTTCGCTAATATGTTCAATCGTCCACGGTGTGCCATTCCCATTACGAAATGCTCTACGCCTTTTTCGGCAGCCGATTCGATTAACGCATCTAATGCAGGAATAATACTTTCGCCACCTTCAAGTGAAAAACGTTTTTGACCCACATATTTTGTGTGTAAAAAGTTTTCGAAAGAAACCGCTTCGTTCAGTTTTCCTAAAATGTGTTTCCTTTGATCGGCATCAAAGTTGGGTTGGTTGTCGTTGACGTTGATTCGGTCTTGAATCCACTGAATTACATCGGGTTTTCTCATATACATGTACTCGATACCAATATGTTGGCAGTATACATTTTTAAGATGAGAAAGAATTTCTTGTAGTGTTGACGGCTTGTGACCTAATATTTTTGCCGCTTCAAAAACCGTAGTTAAATCGGCGTTGGATAATCCGAAGTTTTCTAAATCTAAATTGGGAGAATAAATTCTTCTATCGCGAACGGGATTGGTTTCGGTGAAAAGGTGACCACGAGTTCGGTAGCCATCAATTAATTTTAAAACGTTAAACTCTTTTTGTAGTTTTTCAGACGCTAGACCACTTTCAGCATTAGAGCTGGCATAATTAGCGATTTGTTCTCCGGTGTTTTCTTCATTGAACGTTTCCATTCCGAAGTCGAAACCTTGTAAAAATGCCCTCCAGCTCGGCTCTACGCTATCTGGATTTTGAGAATATTGTTCATATAAATCGGCAAAAAATTGAGTATGCGCTGCGTTTAAAAAGGAAAACCTATCCATATTTTTGATAATAAGAAATCGAGTAGTTATAAAATCAGCACAAAAGTAAAATAATTATAACAAGCTTCCAATGTTTTTTATACTTTTATAACAGGAAATTAGCATAGCTAACTCCTATGGAAAGAAATGTTTAGGAAAAGGAATTACGGTTCTAATACTTGTTTCGAAACCAAACCTTCATCCATTCTCTCTTTAAAATCAAAAACGCTACTTGTTCCGACAATTCTAAAATATCAGAACCATCGAGTTTTTTAATTTGATCTTCGGGAACATCAACTATATAGAGTAAACTTAAATATTCGGCGAATTTGTACTGAATTAATCGGTAGATTTTTTCGTGTAATTGCACTTTTAATTCATGTGCCGATGTGCTTTTTGGGAAATCTATTGGCTCGTTTGCCAGATTAAAATCCTTGTTGATTTGTTCAATTAACTTTTGATACAGGTTTTCATTTTCGGCTGTATATAATAATTCGTCAGTTGATATGGGAATAGGGAAATTCATATTATACTTTTCTTCCCATTAGATTCTCACCAAACGATTGCAGTTTTTCTTTCTTTTCATTGTCGATACTGATTTTTTGCAAAGTCGCAAATGCTTTTAAAGTATACTCCTGAATGGCTTGTTGTGTGGCTTTTGAAGCTCCTGTGGAATTAAATATTTCTTTAATGGTTTCAATTTTATCGCTGTTATCACTCGGATGGATCGAAAATAAATGCAGTAATTGTTCCTTTTGATTGGCATCAGAGAATTCCATTGCCTTAAGGTACAAATACGTTTTTTTGTTTTCGATGATATCACCACCGACTTGCTTTCCGAAGGTTTCCGGATTTCCAAAAGCGTCCAGATAATCGTCCTGCAGTTGAAACGCCAAGCCTAAATTTAATCCAAAATTGTAAATTAAATCAGCATTTTCTTCAGACGTTTCGGCAACAATGGCTCCCATTTTCATCGCTGCCGCCACTAAAACAGCTGTTTTGTATTCAATCATTTTAAGGTATTCTGGAATCGTAACATCGTCACGCGTTTCAAAATCGACATCGTATTGTTGTCCTTCACAAACTTCTAATGCGGTTTTGCTAAACAATTGTGCTAGTTTTCTAAAAATATCCGAATTGTATTTTTCAAAATATTGATAAGCCAGTATCAGCATCGCATCGCCTGAGAGAATTGCGGTGTTTAAATTCCATTTTTCATGCACCGTTTCATTTCCTCTTCGCAACGGCGCATCATCCATAATATCATCATGAACCAATGAAAAATTATGAAAAACTTCTACTGCCAATGCTGCTGGAAGCGCTTTTTTATAATCGACATCAAAAACCTCAGCACTCATTAATGTCAAAACAGGACGCATTCTTTTTCCGCCAAGACCTAAAATATAATGAATCGGATGGTATAAATTATGTGGCTGCTTGTCGTGGTATTCCGATTCTAAATAGTCTGAAATAAATTCCTGATACTGATAAATGGAGTGCATAAAGTAATTTTTGGCTAATTTAAGCTATTCCCATTGGATTTCAAAAAGCTAGTCTTAACGGAATGTTAAATTTATGTAAAAACTTTGGAAACTATTTTTGTGTTAAAAGTTTCCTACTTACATTTGCACCTGAATTTGAAGAATCCAAAAAAGAGATTCTGAAATAAATGACGACTAAAATGTACAATAAAATTATTGAGAAAGCAACGGAGATGTATTTAACATTCGGATTTAAGAGTGTAACCATGGATGACATTGCTTCGAAAATGGGAATTTCCAAAAAAACGATTTACCAGCATTTTGCAAACAAAACCGATTTGGTTGAAGCTGTTACTATGAATTTATTTGAAACCATCTCGTGTGGAATTGACGAAATAGTAACGTTGAATCAAAATCCGATTGAGGAACTTTTTGCCATTAAAAATTTTGTAATGCAAAATTTAAAAAACGAAAGTGCTTCGCCGATTTATCAGTTACAAAAATATTATCCGCAAGTTCACGAAACATTGAAGTCGCGACAATTTGCCAAAATGGGCGATTGTGTTATCGAAAACCTTAGAAAAGGAATTGAACAAGAATTGTTTAGAGCAGACATTAATTTAGAGTTAATTGCCCGCTTCTATTTTGCCGGAATGAGCAGCATTAAAGACGCCGAACTGTTCAATCCAATTCAATTCAGTATGAAAGAAGTGCAAGAAACGTATTTAGAATATCATTTGCGTGCCATTAGTACTGCAAAAGGAATTACCATTTTAGAAAAAATACTTCAAAATAATAATCAATAATCATCAATATCCAATCTATGAAAAACAAAATAATAATCACCTTGCTGCTTTTGACAAGTCTGTTACAAGCACAAGACAAAAAAGAAACCTTTTCTTTTACACATAAAGAAGCCATCGAACACGCCGTTCAAAATAACTATTCAGCAATCAATGCCAATAGAGACGTTGAAGCTGCCAAAGAAAAAAAATGGGAAACCACCACTATTGGTTTGCCTCAAATCAATGGAAGTGTTGGTTATGTAAACAACTTTGTTTTCACCCAACAAGGTATTTCTGGAAATATGTTTAATCCGAATGCGGATCCAAACGGGATTTCAACCTTCGCTTTTGGAACCAAAAACAGTATGAATGCTGGCGCTACGTTAAGTCAATTGCTTTTTGACGGTTCGTATTTAGTGGGTTTACAATCGGCTAAAACCTATTTAAAAATTTCGGAAAACGCCAAAATTAAAACCAGTCAGGAAATAAAAGAAATCGTCATCAACTCCTACGGAAATGTTCTTTTAGCAGACGAGAGTATTCTTATTCTTGAAAAAAACATGACTATTTTAAATAAAACCTTCTCCGATACTAAAGAGACTTTCAAAAACGGATTGATAGAAGAAGAAAATGTAGAACAATTGCAAATTACACTTTCGTCTTTAAACAGTTCGTTGGAAAATGTAAAACGTCAAAGAACAATCGCCTTAAACATGTTGAAATTGGTGTTGGGAATTGATTTAGACAACCAACTCGAATTAAAAGACAAACTCGATACTCTAACACAAAGCAACATCGATTTACAATTGCTTACCTCCGAATTTAATGTGACGAATAACATCGATTATCAAATTGGTGAAAACATGCAAACAAGCAAGAAATTGCTTTTGAAATACGAAAAAAGTAAAGCGTTACCGACATTGTCTGCTGGAGTTAATTTCGGATACAATTCCTTTGCCAACGAATTTACCTTTTTTAACGGCTATCAAAAATGGAATAACTTTTCGAATTTGGGAATCAATTTAAGCATTCCGATTTATAGCAGTGGCGGACGAAGTTCAAGAACGCATCAAGCCCAAATTGCTTTCGAACAATCGCAAACCAAATTGACGGAAACAGAACAAAAATTAAAACTACAATTTGAAAGTGCTAAAAGCGATTACGATTACAGCTTGGCACAATTGAACACTTCTAAAAGCAATTTAAATCTTGCCGAACGAATTGAAAATAAAAATCAAATCAAATTCAAGGAAGGACTTTCATCAAGTTTTGATTTAACAGAAGCGCAACGCCAATTGTATTCTTCACAACAAAATTATTTGCAAACGATGCTCGATGTGATTAATAAGAGAGCAACTTTAGAAAAATTATTAAATAAATAGTTTAGAAGTTTAGCACGAATCGCATAAACTAAACTCATAAACTTCTAAACTCTTAAACTCTTAAACTCTTAAACTTAAATAATATGAAAAAATTATTCATACTAACAGCTGCAACACTTTTACTTATATCTTGTGGAGGTAGCGACAAAAATCAAACAATCGATGCTTTAATTAAATCAAAAAATGTTAAAGCTTTGCAGGAAAAGAAAGTTACTCTTCAAGCCGAAATGGCAAAAATTGAAGAAGGATTGGCTTCGTTAAACGTAAAAATTGAAGAAGCTTTAGTAGCAACAGCTGTAGTTAAAGACACCGTTTTTAACCACTATCTCGACATTCAAGGAAATGTAGACACCAAAGAAAATATCTTGATACAACCTGAATACAGTGGAACGTTGACTTCACTTACCGTAAAAGCAGGGCAACGTGTTGGTAAAGGTCAAATTTTAGGAAGAGTAGATGACGCCGGAATGAGTCAGCAATTGGCAAGTATCGAAAACCAATACGCGTTAGCAAAAACGACTTTCGAAAGACAAAAAAACCTTTGGGACAAAAAAATTGGTTCCGAAATTCAATTCCTTCAAGCGCAAACACAAATGATTTCGGCTCAAAAATCAGTGGCTCAAATGAGAGCACAGGTTGCTAAAACTGTAATTCGCGCTCCGTTTTCCGGAACAATCGATGAAGTTTTTGTTGAAAAAGGACAAGTTGTTGGTCCGAGTCCACAAGGATTAATGCGCATCGTAAACTTAGGAAACATGTTCGTTTCTACAAGTGTTCCTGAAACGTATATTGGAAAACTAAAAGTCGGAACAGAAGTCGATGTTTTCTTAACATCTTTAGGGAAAACCTACAAAGGAAAAGTGCGTCAGGTGGGGAATTTCATCAATCCAGATAACAGAAGTTTTGGTATTGAAGTAAGTGTTCCAAATCCAGATAATTTGTTGCGTCCAAACCAAGTGGCAAAACTTAAAATCACTGATTATGTGAATAAAAACGCGATTGTAGTGCCAACCAACGTAATTCAAGAAGATGGTGAGCACAACAAATTTGTTTACACGGTAACCAATTCGAACGGGAAAACGGGAACTGCTAAAAAAGTACTCGTAAAAGTTGGACAATCATCAGACAATGTAACCGAAATTTTAAGTGGTTTAACAGCTGACGATGTGTTAGTAACAGAAGGTGCAAACACCATTTCTGACGGAATGAAACTTAATTTCTAAAAATAATTGTTTCAAGTTTCAGGTTTCAAGTTGTTTTCGAACGCAAAACTTGAAACCTGAAACCTGAAACCTGAAACCAATCATATGTCACATAAAAACAAAGAATTCGGAATATCAAGTTGGGCCATCGACAACCGAGTGACGGTGTACATTTTTACAGTGCTTATCGTCATCACGGGATTGATTGCTTACGTGTCGATGCCTCGAGAAGATTTCCCGGAAATCATCGAAAATAAAGTATACATTTCTTCTGTCTTCCCAGGAAATTCAGCAGAAGATGTCGAAAAACTAATCATCAAACCACTTGAAAAAGAAATCAAAAATATTAGTGGTGTTGAAAAAGTAACGGCAAGTTCGTTTCAGGATTACGGAATGATTATCGCAGAATTTAACGACAAAGTCGGAATTGAAGAAGCCAAACAAAAAGTCAAAGACAAAGTCGACAATGCCAAAGCCGATACCGATTGGCCAAATATGGATAACGGAAGTAAAGTCGAACCTAATGTTTTTGAATTGAATATTTCGGAAGAAGTGCCAATTTTAAACATCAATCTCCAAGGAAATTACACCACACAACAGCTTAAAAAATACGGAGAACGTCTTCAAGATGATATCGAAGAAATTCCCGAAGTGAAGAAAGTAGATATTATTGGTGTCGACGATAAAGAAGTAGAAATTGCGGTTGATATTTTCAAAATGACGGCAGCGCAAGTCTCGTTTGACGATATTCAAAATGCTGTTAAATACGAAAACATGACGCTTTCGGGCGGTAATTTAATTTCGCAAGGTTCTCGAAATAACATCCGAATTGTAGGTGAAATCAAAGATCCAAAAGAATTAGAAAACATCGTCGTAAAACACAATGGCGGTACGGTATATTTGAAAGACATTGCTACGGTGAGTTTCAAAGAAGCAGAAAAAACAACTTACGCTCGTGAAAAAGGAACCGAAGTGGTCATGCTGAACGTTAAAAAACGTTCGGGTCAAAACATGATTTCGGCCATCGAACAAGTAAAAGAAAAAATTAAAACGGCCCAAGGAACCTATTTGCCAAAGAATTTAAAATTAGAGTTGACAAACGACCAATCGTCGCGAGTTGAACACCAAGTTGACGAATTGTCGAACCACATTATTTTCGGAATTGTGTTGGTAATGATTGTGTTGATGTTTACGATGGGATTGCGAAATTCGTTATTCGTTGGTGCTGCCATTCCGCTTTCGATGTTAATGGCTTTTACCATTCTTTCGGCTTTAGGATTGACCTTGAATACGATGGTGCTTTTCGGATTGGTTATGGGATTAGGAATGTTAGTGGATGATGGAATTGTAGTAGTCGACAACGTATTTGCCAATATGAAAAAAGGATTGTCGCGAGTACAAGCTTCTAAAATCGGAATTGGTGAAATTGCATGGCCCGTTATCTCTTCAACGGCAACTACGTTAATGGCGTTTTTACCATTCGCTTTGTGGCCGGGAACTATGGGTAAATTCATGAAATATTTCCCAATTACGTTAACCATTACGCTGAGTTCGTCGTTGTTCGTTGCGATGATTGTCAACGCTGCAATGACAGGAGGTTCTATGGCTATTGAAGATAAAAATGTGTCTAAGAAATCACTCAAATTGTATTCTGTTATCTTCGGAACATTGGCATTGGTGTTTATCATTTTTGGAAATGTTGCCGATATAAAAGCAGCAAGAGCGATCGGACATTTATCTTTAATCTCTTTAGTTTTAATGTGGGCCTACCGATTAAAAATCTATCAATGGACGCAAGATTTTCAACATAGTTTTTTTCCAAGAATGGAAGATAAATACAAGTCGTTCTTAAGGAAAATCCTTGACGGAAAAAAAGCTTGGTTTGCACTTATCGGAATTATAGGAATGTTGTTTTTGTCTTTCTTATTACTTTTTATTTTCCCTAGAGAAACCTTGTTTTTTCCAAATAATATTCCGAATCAAGTAATTGCTTATATCGAATATCCGCAAGGAACTGATATCGAAAAAACTAACAAAGCGACAAAATTTGTTGAGAATCAGGTTATCGATATCATGAAAAAATACATTGATCCAGAAACTAACGAAAACTTCTTGGCGGAAAGTATTGTAGCTCAGGTAGGTGTTGGTGCCGGAAATCCCAATGTCGATGCTGGTTCAGCTTCTGAAACGCCTTTTAAAGGAAAAGTAACGGTGAATTTTTCCGAATTTAAATTCAGGAAAGGCATTAACACTTCAGACGTTTTGGATGAAATTCGTAAGCGTGTAAAAGCTATTGCAGGAGCATCTGTTACAGTAGAAAAGGATGCTGCAGGCCCACCTGCCGGATATGAGATAAGTCTTCAACTTACAGGTTCTGATTACGATCAGATGATAGCTCAAGCCGATAAATTGATTACATTCATAAATAGCAAGAACATTCCAGGAATTGAAAAATTGAGCGTTGATGTCAACAATCAAAGTCCGGAACTAGAAGTTAAGGTAGACCGAGTAAATGCTGGAAGTGTTGGTGTTTCAACAGGACAACTCGGATTCAATTTACGCCGTTCAGTATACGGTCAGGAAATTTCTACCTATAAAGAAGGTGATGACGATTATAACATTGTAATGCGAATGCAAGAGGACCAACGCAAGAACGAAAACATCTTGTTCAATCAATCGATAACGTTCCGAAATCAAAGCAACGGACAAATTGTGCAGGTTCCGATTTCAGCAGTTTCTAAAACAGAGAAAACCTACACCTATAATCAAATCAAAAGAGAAGATTACAAGCGAATAATGACTATTTATTCAAATGTTTTGACTGGATACAATGGTAACGAAATTACCAAGCAAATTGCGGCCGAATTAGACGGATACAAATTACCTCAAGGTGTTACCTATTCCTTCTCTGGAGTGCAAGAACAGCAAGGTAAAGAAATGGGGTTTTTACTTTATGCGTTGTTCCTTGCGATGGCCGGAATTACTATTATCATTGTGTTACAATTTAACTCGGTTTCTAAAACTATGGTGATTTTATTTACAGTATTGCTAAGTTTTAGTGGTGTTTTCTATGGTTATGTAATTGCTAGAATGGATTTCGTAATTCTAATGACTATGATGGGAATTATATCGTTGGCGGGAATTGTAGTGAAAAACGGAATCGTATTAATGGATTTCTTTGTCTTATTATTGGACAAAAAAGTGGAAGACAAACAACTCGAAAGTCACGATGATTTAACTCTTGAAGAAATAAAAGAAGTCATCATAGAATCTGGTAAATCAAGACTTCGTCCGGTATTGCTTACGGCGTTGACTGC
>JAYVFV010000181.1:0-9791 GCA_043772885.1 Flavobacteriales bacterium | reverse complement strand
TCCTTTGCAAGAGTTTTTGTTTGAAATAATAAAATAAAGCAAAAAAGCAGACTAATTATTTTTAAATTTTTCATATTACTATTTTGGTTAAGTAAATGTAAAAAAAAACCACTCAATTAGAATGGTTTTTTTTGGTTTAAAAGTAATCGAACGATTTATTTTATAATTAGTATTATTGGAAAGCACTATATTTGTTGGGATGAGCAAACCAATTTACAATAGAAGTAATTTTCACAATCGTACTTTTTGCATTTTTAAAGAAGTCGATTTGGATGTAATAACGCAATTAAAACCAAATTTTAAAAGCAAATCGGGGAGTAGTTATTACTTTACTGAAGTTGGGGTTTATCGTTTGTCCAACCATTGGGGAAGAGCAGCGAATTGTAAATGGCGATTAGCATCCGATTCAAAAAATAACAACAGAACCAAATTAGGTTTTGCCAATTGGAACGAATTTTATCCCGATAATGATTTTGAAAAATTGTATTTTATTGAAGTCAATTACGAAACACAAACATTGAATTATTATCACAAACAAAATGAAAATTTCACATCGGATAAAGTATTACGAACAGCTTCCGAAACCACAAAACGCATCAAACAAATCAGAACGCTTTTTGAAGAAACAGCGTGGACAAAACATTTAAAAATTGAGAATAGTGATGTAGTTCGAAATGAAATCATTCAAAAATTAATCAATTCCAATACATCATTTCAGGAAATAAGAAGAGAGTATCTCTAAAATCTATTCTTTATCCTTTTCTCCTCTTCAACCAATCTAATTACCCAAAAACCTAACACCGTTCCGAATAAACCCAAAGTGCCCATAAAAAACCAATTGGATTGGTAACCAAAATTAGCAATAATTTCCATACCGACTTTTGCACTTAAGATATGTGCTAAACTGAAACTCATTGTGAAAATCGCCATATATCTTCCTTCGTGGCCTTTTGGTGCTCGACTTAATGCAAACGAATTGGAAAACGGAAAGGAAAACATTTCGGCAACTGTCATGAATAACATCATGATGATTAAAATTCCCAACAAAGTGTTGATTAACATCAAAAACAAACTAATTCCCATCAATAAACATCCAACCGATACCACTTTTACTTTATTTAATTTGTTGCGTTCTACATAACTTACAATCGGCATTTCTAGAAAGAAAATAATGATACCATTAAGAGTTAATAATAGACCAGTTTGTAATTCTGATAAATCAAACTGTTCTTTGTAATATAAAGGCATTGTTGTAAAAAGTTGAAAAAATAAAATACCTGTTATCAAACACGTTGTCAAGAAAATCCAAAATGGTTTGTCTTTAAAAACCGATTCTCTATTGGATTCCAATAATCGTTTTTCTTCTTTTGATTTGGCTACTTCTTTTCTCTCTTTTACTAATAAAGCAAAAATTAAAATGGCTAGAATACACGTTGCTCCATCAGCCCAAAACAATCCTTTGTAACCAATATTCATGATGATTAATCCACCTAAAGCTGGTCCGGCTGCAAATCCGAGATTAATTGCTAGTCGAACTAAAGTCAGAGCTCGCGTTCTATTTTCGGGTTTGGCGTATGCTCCGAGTGAAACAAACATCGCAGGACGAAACATATCGGCAACGACCATAATGGCAAACATACTAAAACATAATCCTTCAAAACTGGTTACAAATTGGAGTCCGAAAAATAGCAGTCCACTGACTAATAAACTGAAAATCATAATTTTATAGAATCCAATTTTGTCAGAAAGTTTTCCGCCAAGCCATGAACCTAGCATCGAGCCAATTCCGAACCAAACCATAATCCAACCGACTTGACTGTACGAAAAATGCAAATCTTCTTTTAAATATTTGGACAAGAAAGGTAAAACCATCGTTCCCGCGCGATTGATGAAAGTAATTAAGGTAAGAATCCATATTTCTCTCGAAAAACCTTTGAAATTATTGATATAGCGTTGGAAAGCATTTTTTAACATGAAAAGTAATGTCTGTTTTGCAAAGGTAAAAAACTTTATGGCTTCGTCACTTGGTTGCATAGTAACTTTTGAACTATTTTTGCACGATGCAATTCTTCAATTTACATACACATAAATTCACTGATAATTCTAATATAGTAGAATTGGTAAATCAGTACCCATGGGAATTTGATGCAACCATTCCCAACTATTCTATCGGAATTCATCCGTGGCATATTGATGAAAATCGTTTGGAATCGGATTTAAAAACAATTGAAGAAAAATTAGCATTAACCGAATGTTTAGCGCTTGGTGAATGTGGTTTGGATAAGCGAATTGAAATTCCATTAACAATACAAGTTACCGTTTTTGAAAAGCAAATTGCTTTGGCAGAAAAATTCCAAAAGCCATTAGTATTGCATTTGGTTGCGGCTTTTCAGGAGTTGATAGAAATCAAGAATCGCTTGCAGATTTCGGTTCCGATTATCCTTCACGGATTTTCAAAAAATGAGCAAATCGCAAAGCAATTAATTGATAACGGATTTTATTTGTCTTTCGGAAAATATTTATTACGGGATCCCAAATTAGAATCGGTATTCAAATCCATTCCAAATGATAAATTTTTTTTAGAAACCGACACCATCGACGAAACTTTGGAAGACGTATACGAACTAGCAGCTAACTATAAAAACATTAAGATAGAAGATTTGATTGTAATTGTAAATTCAAATTTCAATAAAGTTTTTAAATCTAACAATCTAAATATCTAACAATCTAAATATCTAACAATCTAACAATCCAAATTTATGACAAAATGGCAAGAAAGAGCGGAACTTTTATTTAAAACAGAAGGTTTAAACAATTTGAAAAACGCTAATGTTTTGGTAGTCGGACTTGGTGGCGTGGGTTCGTTTGCAGCCGAATTTTTAGCGCGAGCTGGCGTTGGAAATCTAACCATAGTTGATGGCGATGTTGTTGATATTACAAATATTAACAGACAATTACCTGCTTTGCATTCTACTGTTGGGATGGCAAAAGTACATGTTGTAGGTGATCGATTGATGGATGTAAATCCGGAATTAAATTTAACTCGAATCGAAGAATTTCTTTCTCCCGAAAGGGCACTTGAAATTGTAGACGAAAAATACGACTACGTTTTGGATTGTATCGATAGCATCACTCCGAAATTAAATTTGATTATTTCCAGTAAACGAAAAAGAGTGAAAATTATTTCTTCGATGGGAGCTGGTGGAAAAATGGAAGCATCCAAAGTAAAAGTGGCCGACATCACCAATACAACGAATTGTTTTTTGGCGAAAACCATCCGACGACGATTGAAAACCGTTAAAATTGACAAATTGAAAGTGGTTTTTTCATCTGAAATTCAAGATGAAAGCAGTTTAAAAATGACCGATGGTTCTAATTTTAAAAAATCATTTTACGGAACCAATAGTTACATGCCTGGACTTTTTGGTTTGTATATGGCAGAAACTGTAATTCGTTATCTATTAAAAAAAGTTTAGAAGTTTAAAAAAGAGTTTAGAAGTTTAAAAAAGTTTAAGAGTTTAGTTAAAATAAAACAGATTCGACTTTTAAACTCTTGTATTCTACACTCTTAAACCATAAACTTCTAAACTCATAAACTCATAAACTTCAAAATGATACAAACCGTAATTTTCGATATGGATGGCGTGATTATCGACACAGAACCTGTGCACCATTATGCGTACCATCAACATTTTAAGCAATTGGGAATTGACATTTCTCCAGAATTGTATGCTTCGTTTACAGGGAATTCTACTAAAAATATTTTTGAAAAATTAAAGGAAAAATTCCAACTTCAAGAAGACGTACAAACTTTAGTTGCAACTAAGAGAAGTATTTTTAATGATGCTTTTGATAACAAGGAAGACTTGTATTTGTTGGAAGGTGTAGCCGATTTAATTGAAGATTTGCATACTAACGGAATGCAATTGGTGGTGGCTTCATCGGCGTCTAATGTTACGATTAATCGAATTTTCACTCGATTTGATTTACACAAATACTTTTCGCACATTGTTTCTGGAGAAGATTTTCCGAAGTCAAAACCTCATCCGGCTATTTTTCAACATGCGGCTTTTTTATCACAAACTCCAGTCGAAAATTGTATTGTAATTGAAGACAGTACCAACGGGATTTTAGCTGCAAAAGCGGCAGGAATTTATTGTATAGGTTATGATAGTTTTCATTCTAAAATGCAAGATTATTCGAAAGCAGATAAAGTGATAAAGCAATTTAATGAATTGTATCACCAAGCGATTGTAAATATAAAAAGCCAGTAAAACTGGCTTTAATTTTTTATTATAATAGAAGTTTATTATTTAATTTCTACGTCAACTTTTTTGCTTTTAACTTCAATACCGTTACTGTCTAATTTTACAGAAGTTCTGTCGTTCTCACTTCGCTCATCTTTTACGATTACCGTATCCGTTTGAATAGTATTGGTTGTAGTTGTAGTTTCAATTGTGTCTGTAGTTTCTTCTTCTTTTTTTCCGCAAGACGATAGCATTACCAATGCAACCATTCCCATACAAAATGCAATCTTTTTCATAAAAATTATTTTTAAGTGAATGGTAAAGATACTCTAAAACCAATCGCTTAAGTAACAATTGCGAAGTTATTTATAATTATCCCACCGCTTCCTTATACACTTTCAAACACCGTTCTCTTGCCATTTTATGATCAACAATCGGTTCGGGATAGTTGGAAGTTCCGAATTCTGGAATCCATTTTTTGATGTAAAGTAATTCTTTATCAAATTTTTTCATTTGCTCTGACGGATTGAAAATTCGGAAATACGGAGCAGCATCAACGCCACATCCTGCCGCCCATTGCCAATTGCCCACATTGCTCGATTGTTCGTAATCTAACAATTTGGTTGCAAAATAAGTTTCTCCCCAACGCCAATCAATTAAAAGATGTTTGCATAAAAAACTCGCGACAATCATTCTTACGCGATTGTGCATGTGTCCGGTTGTGTTTAGTTCGCGCATTCCGGCATCTACAAAAGGATAACCTGTTTTTCCGTCACACCATTTTTGAAATAAATCTTCATTGTTTTCCCATCGAATGGCATCGTATTTTGGTCGAAAGCTCGAATGGGTTGTAAGTGGAAAATGCCATAAAATTTGCATAAAAAATTCACGCCAAATCAATTCTTTAACAAAAGTCTCATTATTACTTTCTATAGCTTTTGTTATCATTTTTCGGATGGAAACAGTGCCAAATCGAAGGTAAATTCCCAGATAAGACGTTTTATTTAATGCAGGAAAATTGCGTGTTGCTTGGTAGTTGTCAATTAAAGAATCGGAAATATCATACGGAGTTATTTTAATGGAAGAAGGTTCAAATCCAATGTCTTTTAAACTCAAAAAAGGATAAGAGTGAAGTGCAATTTTATCTAATAATTCTTCGGAATTATAATGAACTATTTTTATTTTTTTAAAGTTTCCTTTCCATTTATTAGAATACGGAGTGTACACCACATAAGGGCTTCCATCGTCTTTAACGACTTCACTTTTCTCAAATATAACTTGGTCTTTACTGGTTTTGAATTCGATGTTATTTTCTTTGAAGAGATGGTACAATTCCAAATCCCGTTTTCGTGCATAAGGTTCATAATCGTGATTGGTGTAAACGGTTTTAATGTTGTTTTCTGAAATTAATTGCTGATAAACTTCTAATGGTTTTCCATAAAAAAGGGCTACTGATTTCCCTAAGCTTTGCAAGTGTGTTTGCATTTTTTCCAATTGTTGGTAAATGAAAGTCACGCGAGCATCATCATTTTGTAATTGCGAAAGGATGAAATCATCGAATATAAAAATCGGCAACACTTCTTCACCGCTATTTAAAGCATGAAAAAAACCTGCATTGTCGTCCAATCGTAAATCGCGTCGAAACCAAAAAATGTTCATTTATGTTTTTTTAACCATTACTTAATAATGTTGACATGCCGCCATCCACATGAAAAATTTGTCCAGAAATCCAACTGCTTTTATCGCTCAAAAGAAAATCAGTCATTTGCGCCATATCTTCCGCAGTTCCATATCGTTTTAGAGGATGTCTTTCTGCCGATTTTTCTCTCTTCACTTCATTGTTCAAAAATTTGTCTGCTAAAGGCGTATCCGTTAAGGATGGTGCAACCACATTCACTCTAATTTTTGGTGCATATTCAGCCGCCAACGCTTTTGCAAAACCTTCAATGGCTCCTTTTGCAGCAGCAACAGAAGTATGAAATGGCATTCCCATACTAGCTGCAACACTACTAAACAAAACAATACTCGATTGATTGGAAGCTGTTAAATTAGGCAAAACCGACTGAATTACTTTGACCAAACTTATGAAATTGATTTGTAAATCCGATTCAAAAGTTTCGATTTTTAATCCTTTAAAAGGTCGCAGATTAATGCTTCCTGGACAATAGACCAAACCATCGATAACTTCTGGTAATGTAGACGTATCCAGAGTATCGGTTAATGCGTCAAAAGGAATGTGAGTTGCATTCCTATGAAGTATGTTCTCATAGGTTCGGGAGGCAATAAAAATCTTGTTTTCATCTTGTAATTCTTTGGCAATGGCTAAGCCAATTCCATACGAACCGCCTACCAATAGTATATTTTTCATCTTATTGTTGTTTAAATTCACCAAACATCTCAATTAGTTTTTTTCTTCTGAAATCAAATATCTCTTGCAATTTTGGCTTTACCAGAAAGGGATGTGCCAATTGCCCCAAGATACCCATTGGGACTTTATAATCAACGATATCTTCCATTTCTACACCACCTGGAATTTCTTTGATAAAATGTTTGTGATGCCAAAGTGCATAAGGTCCGAATCGTTGTTCATCTACAAAATATTTTTTATCTACCATATGCGTAATTTCGGTGACCCATTTGGTTGGAATACCAAATATCGGAGTAACAACATATTGAATGATTTGCCCAGGAAACATTGGTCTGTCTGCTCCGGATACAATTTTAAATCCCATATATTTTGGAGTTATCTTTTGTAAATTATTAGGGTCTGATAGTAAATCCCATGCTTCTTCTACCGATATAGGTAAGTTTTGTTTGGTATGTAATCGGTAAATTTTCATTTTAATTATGTTTAATTTGATGTAAAAATACTAAATTGTTTAACAATTAATCTATTTTGTTAAACAAAAATAAAATGATTTAAGTTTAAATTAACATTTCAAGAAAATACAATTAGTAATTTTGAAAAACTTTAAAATCTAAATCATGAAAAAAATTATTTTTGTATTGGCAATGATTATTGCTAATTATGCTCTTGAAGCACAAGTAAAAACTCCAGCACCGAGTCCGAAATCGGTTTTAAATCAAGTAGTTGGTTTGACAGATGTTACAGTTGAATATTCCCGCCCAAGTGCGAAAGGAAGAATTGTTTTTGGAGATTTAGTTCCTTTTGGAAAAGTATGGAGAACAGGCGCTAATGCCAACACAACAGTGTCGTTTAGTGATGACGTTGTAATTAATGGTACCACACTTAAGAAAGGAAAATATGCACTTTATGTTATGCCAAAAGCCGATATGTGGGAAGTGATTTTTTACACAGCCACTGATAATTGGGGAACTCCAGAAAACTGGGATGAGAAAAAAGTAGCGGTTCAAATCAATGTTGATCCAATTGCTTTAGGAAATAATGTAGAGACTTTTACTATTGGAATAAATAATTTGACTAATGATAGCGGTAGTTTAGATATTTCTTGGGAAAAAACTATGGTTTCTGTTAAGTTTGATGTACCGACTCAAAAAACGGCGAATGCAAGTATTGAGAAAGCATTAGCTGGGCCAACAGCAGGAGATTATTTTTCTTCAGGACAATATTATTTACAGTCAAATGGCGACTTGGGTAAAGCGTTAGACTATTTAAATAAAGCGATTTCGATGACGAAACCAGGGACAGATGTTCCGTTTTGGTATCAAAGACAAAAATCATTAATTCAAGCAAAAATGGGAGATAAAGCAGGAGCAATTGCTACAGCCAAATTATCATTAGCAGGAGCTCAAAAAGAAAAAAATGACGATTACGTAAAAATGAATAATGACAGTATAAAAGAATGGAGTAAATAATATTTATTCATTTAAAAGCCACGAATTCAAATTGTACTTTGAATTCGTGGTTTTTTTATGCTTTTATTTAGCTTTTTGACGACTGATAAATTGGAGTGCCAATGATAATAGCAACGTCATCATGGCACCAATAAAATTCAACCACAAATAACCTAATTTTTCTTGTCCGCTTGGTTGACTAAAAATCGCAAAATAATAGATCAAAAAGATAATCGATTGGCTTATACATGCTGCAATAAACATGGCATTGGCTTTGACATATTTTAAATAAAATCCGACTAGGAAAATCCCCAAAACCGTTCCGTAAAAAATCGATCCGATAATGTTTACCAATTGGATTAAGTTTTCAAATAAAGCACAAACACAAGCAAATGCAATTGCAATTATTCCCCAAAGTAATGTGAAATATTTAGTAGCATTTACATAATGTTTATCCGATTTTTTTGTTTTCAGATTTCGTCGATAAATATCAATGGATGTTGTCGATGCCAAAGCTGTCAACCCAGAAGCCGAAGACGACATTGCCGCCGAAAGTATTACTGCCAATAGTAATCCGATTAAACCAGATGGAAGATAATTCAGAATAAAATAAAGAAACACATAATCTTTATCATTGGTTTCGGCTTTGTTATCGGCTTTACTTATTAAATTTTTGGCTTGTTCGCGCAAATCTTTTTCTATTCCCGAAAGCGCCACCAATTTATCTCTCAAAATGGGATTGTCATAATTCTGATTCAAATGATCCATGTACAATAAATTGTATTCTTTCTTTTCTTCCGTCAGGTCTTTGAGTTGTTTTTCTAACACATGATATTGGACTGCATACTCCGATTTTTCAATAATTTTTTTGTTTAACGGATTAAAATTCAGCGGTACATCATTGAATTGAAAAAACACAAATACCATAACTCCAGTCAATAATATAAAAAATTGCATAGGAACTTTTAAAAATCCGTTCATGATGAGTCCCATTTGACTTTCACGAACCGATTTCCCAGATAAATAGCGTCCCACTTGCGATTGATCTGTTCCGAAATACGATAACATTAAGAAAAATCCACCAGTAATTCCCGACCAAAAGGTATAACGACTTTCGGGATCAAAAGAAAAATCAAGAACATTCATTTTATCATTCGCACCAGCAATATGCAATGCATTGCTAATTGACATATCATTCGGTAACATGTTTAAAATCAGAAAGAAAGTAATAAACATTCCGCTCATGATAACAAACATTTGTTGTTTTTGCGTGACATTTACCGCTTTTGTTCCGCCAGAAAAAGTATAAATAATGACTAAAATACCAATGATGACATTCAGTAACGTTAAATTCCATCCCAATAAAGTCGATAAAATAATAGATGGTGCGTAAATGGTTAATCCGGTTCCTAAACCACGTTGCACTAAAAATAAAATAGACGCCAGCGAACGCGTTTTTAAATCAAATCGTTCTTCAAGATATTCATAGGCAGTAAAGACTTTTAATCGGTTATAAATCGGAATAAAAGTCACGCAAATTACTACCATTGCTAAAGGCAATCCGAAATAAAATTGCACAAAACCCATTCCGTCATGATACGCTTGCCCCGGAGTAGAAAGAAAGGTAATCGCACTGGCTTGGGTTGCCATAACCGAAAGTCCAACTGTCCACCAATTCGTTTCTTTATTTCCTAAAATGTATTCTTCTACATTTTTACTTCCTTTTGT
>JAYVFV010000180.1:0-9799 GCA_043772885.1 Flavobacteriales bacterium | reverse complement strand
GATTGAAATGGAAATCCTGGCATTGCGAAATAATTATACTCAGCAGATTGCTTCGCTGCTCGCAATGACAGATTGAAATGGAAAGCAGGACGAATGTTAGGGTAAAGAAAAAATTGGTGCTTCTAATTTTTCTTATTGAGTTCAGTAGCTCTTTTTTCCCAGGCTGAAGTAAGTTCATCTATATCGACTGGGTTTGCCGATTTTTGTTCGACTAATCTTCCTCTATTAAAAGCGCGATACAATATGGTTTCAATAAGAAAATCTTCGTTCACTTCATAAGGAGTGTACTTCGTTTTTAAGTTGATGTCAAACAAACGGGCCGTGTTATTGGACCAAAAAGCCTTCCAACCACTTTTGTAATCTTTAATTAAATCGAAAGTTGAAATTCCGGTTTGACGGTAAACGAGTTTAACTAATATTTGACCTTGTTTTCTTGACAGTTTTTTAAGTTGTACTTTGAACTCATTTTCCATGTAGTCTTCTACTATTTTGTAGTATTTACGCTTGTCTCTATTGGATTTTAGTTTATCCATATTGGCGTTTAACACTGTCATTCTTTCAGCAGCTATTTTAGCATAAGGATATACTTTATACACTCTTTTTTGAAGTAACAAAAATTGTTTTTTTGCTTCGGGATCTAGTTTACCTTTGTAGATATGCACTTCTTCTAAAAGTATAGTCTCATCTAAGATAGAATCATTTTCTTCAATTTGGGCTTCCTTTTTAATAGGTTTATTTGTAGAAACTTGAGAAAATGATGAAAATGAAAACAATAATAATAAAGTAGTAATGCCATATCGAATCATAATAAATAAAATTTTGGGTAAAAATATGCAATTCGCTTAACAAGTGTAATGCCAAATTTATATTTTAGCAAAAAAAAAAATGGCAACAAAATCTATTTTAACCAAATCATCATTGACTTTTTTAGAAAGCTATTTAAATAATGCATCCCCAACTGGTTATGAATCGGAAGGTCAGAAACTATGGATGAATTATTTGAAACCGTATGTAGATACTTTTATCACCGATACCTATGGAAGTGCCGTTGGAATTATCAATCCAGAAGCCAAATACAAAGTGGTTATTGAAGGCCACTCTGATGAAATATCATGGTATGTTAATTATATAACTGATAACGGACTTATATATGTCATTCGAAATGGTGGTTCTGATCATCAAATTGCACCTTCTAAACGAGTAAATATCCATACCAAAAACGGCATCGTAAAAGGTGTCTTTGGTTGGCCAGCTATTCACACTAGAGTTGCAAGCAAAGAAGAAGCAGCATCATTAAGTAATATTTTTATAGATTGTGGATGTGCTACCAAAGCAGAAATCGAAAAACTCGGAATTCACGTGGGTTGTGTAATTACCTATCCCGATGAATTTATGATTTTAAACAAAGATAAATTTGTTTGTCGAGCCATCGATAACAGAATGGGCGGATTTATGATTGCAGAAGTTGCACGTTTATTGAAGGAAAATAAAAAGAAACTTCCGTTTGGATTATACATTGTAAATTCGGTTCAAGAAGAAATCGGACTTCGAGGTGCTGAAATGATAACACAAACCATAAAACCCAATGTAGCGATTGTTACGGATGTTTGTCATGATACTTCTACTCCAATGATAGAGAAAAAAACAGAAGGCGATTTGCAAATGGGCAAAGGTCCAGTTATTGCTTATGCGCCAGCAGTTCAACATAATCTTAGGGATTTGATTGTATCTACCGCTGAAGAAAATAAAATTCCGTTCCAACGAAATGCAACTTCTCGGGCAACGGGTACCGATACGGATGCTTTTGCATACAGTAATGGTGGCGTTGCTTCGGCATTAATTTCACTTCCATTACGTTATATGCATACCACAGTAGAAATGGTGCATAAAGAAGATGTAGAAAACGTAATTAAATTAATTTATGAAAGTGTCTTAAAAATTAAAAACAACGAAACCTTCTCATATTTCAAATAAACAGAAAAAGCCTCTTAAAATTAAGAGGCTTTTTTTGATTGATGATTGTTTTGGTTTATGAGCTTTTTAAAGCCGAAATAGCTTCATTTGCTTTTGATAATTCAGCATATTTTAGAGCTGTAAATCCTTTTTCATCTTTATCTCCTACTCTAGCTCCTTTTGAAATTAATAAGGTAATAATTTCTACTTTATTAAAACGTGCTGCTACCATTAATGGTGTCATTCCGTTAGAAGCTTCATTTACATCTGCTCCGTATTCGATAAACTTTTTAACAGCTTCGGTATCTCCTTTCATAATGGCTACACAAAGCGGTGTTCCGTTGAAAGTTGCTGATTCGATTTTAACTGCTGATGTAGTAACAGTTGATGCCAATGAAACATTTGTAAAAGCTACAAGAGCTAAACCTAAAATTACGATAGTTTTTTTCATGATTGTTGTTTTTTGATTAATGATTGATTGTTTTTACTATTGATTTTTAATAAGACTTCTTATGATTTGAATTGTTACAGAGAGACTATATACTATAACATTTATTTAACATTGCTACTTAATTATGATTTTAAATTAGTTTTATCAAAAGCTGCATTTTTGAATTCTTCACTTTTTAAAGCATTTTCATATTTTTTGATTAACTCAAAATCCAATGGAAATACTTCGTCAGACAATGTGCTTTCTATAATTTGATTGTCTTCTTTAATAACTTCTTCGATTGCTGTATCATCAACTAATGGTTGATAATCTTCGTCTTGAAATTCGGTAATTTTTTTATCTTCTTCGATAATTTCATCCATAGATTTGGTTGGATTGGTAACTAAATCTGTAAAACTAACTTCTAATTCTGAAGTAACTTCTGGTTTTTTCAAAGTGATTTCGAAAGTAGTAGTCGCTGCATCTAAATTTGATGCTGTTGTAACTTGGTCAAAATTTTGATTTTGATCTTCTTTTGCAATTCCATTAGCAACTGTTGTATTAACAAACATAGTAGCTAAAATTCCTAAATAAACGATTGTTGATTTCATGATTGTAATTTTTTATAGTATTAATGTTTTGATTTTATTGATTACGTTTTTATAACTATTAATATTCTATGCAAATATATATCTATTAAACAGTACGTTGTATTACATAGTACTTAATTTTAACAAATTTTTAACATTCATACTTTTCATTACTTAAAATTTTAATTTAAAACTATAAGACTTTTACGTGTAAATAATGTTACAAATTCGTTTTAATTATAACATTTTTTAATACAAAAAGCCACGTATTACGTGGCTTTACAATAATTATTTAAATTATTTATTTAGCTAGAAAAGCTAAAACATTTCGTTCAATTCGTTCATTTATGTTTGATATGTCGGCTTTAACAAATTGCTCTCCAAGAATATTTTCAAACAATTCAATATACCGTTCAGAAACCGTTTCGATATAATCTTCTGTCATATCTGGAATCTGTTGTCCGTCTTTTCCTTGAAATCCGTTTTCAATTAACCAACGACGAACAAATTCTTTCGACAATTGTTTTTGCTCTTCTCCCCTATCTTGTCTATTCTGATATCCATCGGCATAAAAATAACGGGAAGAATCCGGAGTGTGAATTTCATCAATTAAAACAATTACACCGTCTTTGGTTTTTCCAAACTCGTATTTGGTATCTACTAGTACCAATCCGCGTGATGCCGCAATCTCAGTTCCGCGTTGGTATAAAGCACGCGTGTATTTTTCTAAAACCAGATAATCTGCTTCTGATACAATTCCGTTTGCTAAAATAGCTTCACGCGAAATATCTTCATCGTGCGAACCATTATCCGCTTTTGTAGTTGGCGTAATAATAGGTGTCGGAAATTGATCATTCTCTTTTAATTCGTTTACCATTGTTACACCGCAAATCGTTCTTTTTCCCAAAGTATATTCACGAGCCGCATGTCCGGAAAGGTAACCACGAATCACCATTTCTACTTTAAAGGGTTCGCATAAATGTCCGACTGCAACGTTAGGATCTGGAGTAGCAATCAACCAATTCGGTACAATATCTTTAGTCAGATGCATGAATTTTGTTGCAATCTGATTTAGAATCTGACCTTTATACGGAATTCCTTTTGGCATCACCACATCAAAAGCGGATAGTCGATCAGTGGCAATCATCACCAATAATTCATCATTAATGTTATAAACTTCTCTAACTTTTCCTCGGTAAACTGATTTTTGATTGGGAAAATTAAAATGAGTTGTAGTAATTGTATTCATTATAGTTGTGTTGTGAGCTGCAAAAGTAATTTGTTTTTTGGGAATATAAAACAATACTTTATCATTTATAACCACATATATACATAGAAAATAAGAGATGTATAGATCAATTCTTGATTTAACAAAGCTCTGTTTACTATAATAAAGTAAAACGTCTTACTATAATTCATAAAATCCATGAATCTATGTGGTTCAGAATTATAACACCGATTTTCTAATTATGGCATTGAAAAGTTGGTATCCTAATAGTCGTCGAAGGAATTTCATAAAATTAGCATCAAAACCTATTGTATATCTTTTAAAGTTTTTAGACGGATTTTCAGCAATATCAAAAACTTTACTAATTATTGTTGGAAGTAAATAGGAATTCTTATTCGATTTCTTTATCAAAAGTTCCGATATCTTATGCATCAATTTATTGTAGGATGGAATGGCAGTTTCCTCTGATTTGGTCACATTCTTTTGAAAATCAGTTGGCGCATTTCCAAATTGAACGGTACTCACCTGAATATTAAAATCCATTAACTCATACGCCATACACTCCGAAAAGCTTTCCACCGCTTGCTTTGTCGAATGATAAAAACTTCCCAAAGGCAAATTCACCAAGCCAGCAACCGATGTAATATTGATAAACTGTCCTTTATTTTGTTCTCTAAAAACCGGAATAAAAGCGCGACATATTTTTACAACACCAAGCCAGTTAATATCGACGATATTATCTATTTTAGTATCTTCCGATAATTCTACAAAACTGCGATAACCAACGCCAGCATTATTAATAACGACATCGATGTGTTGGAATTCTTTTAAAATTTCAGCTTTAGCTTTTTCAATACTTTCGGATGAAGTAACATCCAACTCAAAACATTTAATATTGGAAACATCTTGAAGTTCCTTTCCTTCTTCTAGGTAAATCATGGTAGCAATCACATTCCAATCGTTTTTCGCAAAATGCTTTGCCAATTCTTTTCCCAATCCGCCACCAGTTCCAGTAATGAGTACGTTTTTCAAAATTTATTTTAGTATGTTCTTGCAAACATAAGGTGTTTGTGAGAGTTATGCAATAATTTCCGTTTTTATAAAACAAGAAGCGAACCTGTTAAAATCCAACAGGTTCGCTCCAACTTCGAAATTATAGTGCTAAAATTAATCTATGTTTTCTATACTTTTATAGGCATCAATCACTTTTTTAACCAATCGGTGACGCACAATGTCTTTATCATCTAAGTAAATAATGCCGATTCCTTCTACATCTTTCAAAATAAGAATTGCTTCTTTCAATCCAGATATCGTTCTTCTAGGCAAATCGACTTGTCCCGGATCTCCCGTAATAATAAACTTGGCGTTTTTTCCCATACGCGTTAAGAACATTTTCATTTGCGAATGTGTCGTATTCTGCGCTTCATCCAAAATTACAAACGCATTATCCAACGTTCGTCCACGCATAAAAGCCAATGGCGCAATTTGAATGATGCCTTTTAATAAATAATCTTCTAATGTTTGTGGAGGCAACATATCGCGCAACGCATCGTACAACGGTTGCATGTACGGATCGAGTTTTTCTTTCATATCACCAGGTAAGAAACCTAGATTTTCACCCGCTTCAACAGCTGGACGCGTAAGAATAATTCGCTTGACTTGCTTTTCCTTCAACGCTTTTACCGCCAAGGCAACTCCGGTGTATGTTTTACCAGTCCCAGCCGGACCAACAGCAAAAACCATATCGTTTTTACCCACATATTCAACGAGTTTTTGTTGGTTTGGAGTTAAGGCTTTGATTAATTTTCCGCCAATGCCATGCACCAAAATTTTATCGCTATCGGGCATGCGCTGTTCTTCCTGTGAGTTACTGTGAATAACCCTTTCAATTACGTTATCATCAATATTGTTGTATCTGGTAAAGTGAAGCATCAATCGGTTGAAGCGGTTTTCAAATTCGTCAAGCTCTTCTTTTTCTCCAAATGCCTTTAAGGTGGTTCCTCGGGCAACTATTTTCAGTTTTGGATAGTATTTTTTAATCGTTTCAAGATGAGTGTCTTGAGCACCCCAAAATTCTTTTGGAGCGATGTCGTGTAATTCAATGATACGTTCGTTCAAATGGAAGGAGTTTTTTTAATTAATTTTTTACTAATTATTAGTAGCTTTGCAATCATTCCAAATTTAAGAAATAGAGCAATACGTTTCTCATTTAGTTATAAACAATTTTATGTCAATAATTACGCTTACCACCGATTACGGACTCAAAGACCACTTTGTTGGTGCTTTAAAAGGTAAAATCCTTTCCGAATATGGAGAAGCGACAATCGTCGACATTTCGCACCACATCGATGCTTTTAATACGGCCGAAGCAAGTTATATTTTAAATGCTTCGTATGCCAGTTTCCCTAAAGGAACAGTCCATTTAATAGGCGTTGACATCGAATTGAATAAAGAAAATCAACACATTGCCATGCAATGGAATGACCATTATTTTATTTGTGCCGATAACGGAATTTTGAGTATGATGATTCAGAAAATCGTCCCGGAAAAAATAGTTTCCATCAACATTCACGACCGATTATTGCCCGATGCCACCGATTTGGATGTGTTTATTAAAGTCGCCGTTCATCTTGCCAAAGGTGGCTTACTAAATGTTATCGGAAAAGAAATTGAAACCATAAAAGAAATAACCGAATTAAAACCGATTGTCTCTACTGATAAAAACACCTTAAAAGGTTATGTAATTTACATCGATCATTTCGGAAATGTAGTCACCAATATCTCCAAACAATTATTTATTGATGTTGCCAAAGGCCGACCTTACGAAATCATCCTCAACGAGAAATTCAAATACGCTAAAAAGAACAGCTTGAAAACCATTTTATCCAAATATTCCGATATTGCGAATGCTGGAAACTACGGCATCAAAAATTACGAAGGCGATAAGTTAGCGCTATTCAACGAAGCGGGCTTTTTAGAAATTGCCATTTTCAGAAGCAATCCCGCATCCGTTGGTTCTGCCGCAACGTTGTTAGGAATTGGCTATAGGGATGTGATTACAATTAATTTCAGTTGAAAATCGAAAGTACGATGACGTCTTTCCCACGTATGTGGGAATCTAAAATGGATTTCCGCCTGCGCGGAAAAGACGTACTAGTAAAAGTTGAAAGGGAAATAATTTATAATTCAAAATTTAAAATAAAACAATGCTAATTAGAATCGTAAAAATGTCCTTTCATCAAGAAAATATCCCGGCTTTTCTAGCCAATTTCGAAAAAATGAAAACCAGTATACGAAATGCTGAAGGAAATCGTTTTCTTGAATTGTATCAAGACAAACACAATCCGTGTCTCTTTTTTACCTACAGCTTTTGGGAAACCGAAGCCGATTTGGAAAACTACCGAAAGTCCGCTTTATTTGACGACGTTTGGACGTTTACCAAAAAACTGTTCAATGCAAAACCAGAAGCGTGGAGTGTAGATAGATTGGTTTCTTTAGTTTAAAGTTTCAAGTTTCAAGTTAAACAACCTGAAACCTGAAACCTGAAACCTGAAACCTGAAACCTGAAACCTGAAACAAACAACCAATGAAATCAATACTACTACGAGAAATAAAATCCTTCTTTGGCTCACCAATCGGCTATTTAGTTATCGCCATTTTTTTAATCCTTAACGGATTGTTCCTTTGGGTTTTTGAAGGCGATTTTAATATTCTAAACAGCGGTTTCGCCGATATGAGTCCCTTTTTTACCATCTCACCTTGGATATTAATCTTTTTAATTCCTGCCGTTACGATGCGCAGTTTTTCAGACGAAAAAAAGCAAGGAACCATCGAGCTTTTAATGACCAAACCCATTTCGATTTGGGAAATTGTTGGCGGTAAATTCTTCGGTGCGTTTTTATTAATTGTAATTGCCATTATCCCAACATTCATATACGTTTACGTGATTTCCTCATTGGGATTGCCCGAAGGGAATATTGATATGGGAAGTACCATGGGTTCGTATTTCGGATTGTTGTTTTTAATTGCCGGTTATACCGCAATTGGCATCTTTACTTCGACTTTATCCGAAAATCAAATCGTAGCGTTTATCCTTTCGGTGTTCTTATGTTTTGTATTCTATTTCGGATTTCAAGGCGTTGCCACTTTTGTAAAGGATTTTGAAGATGTAATTGCTTCCTTCGGAATGGATTTTCATTTTAAAAGTATATCTCGTGGCGTTATCGATACACGCGATATTCTGTATTTTGTAAGCATCGCTATTTTATTTTTGTCGATGACGGTTTATAAATTAAAAGCGTTAAAATCATAATGGAGACTACGAAACCATCCAAAAATACCGGAATAAAAAAACTACTAACCATCGTTGGTTTCTTGTTCCTATTAAACTTTGCCGGACATTTCTATTTCAAACGATTTGATTTGACTGCCGATAAACGCTATACGCTTTCCGAAACATCGCTGCAAATTGTTCAAGAAGTAAAAGACCCTTTGTATATTGATGTGTTTTTAGAAGGCAATTTCCCGGGGGAATTCAAAAAACTACAAACCGAAACCCAACAATTATTAGAAGAATTCAAAGCGTACAATTCGAATATTATTTTTCAATTCGTCAATCCGCTAGAAAAAGAAGAAGAACGCGATCAAATTATGCAATCATTTATGGATCGTGGATTAACACCCATAAACGTCACCGTTGATGACAAAGGAAAACAAACGCAAGAAGTCGTTTTTCCGTGGGCTGTCGTAACGTACAATAACAAAAGCACCAAAGTGCCATTACTAAAAAACATGATGGGCGCTTCTACTGCCGAGAAAGTAGTAAGCTCCGTACAACATTTAGAATACGCTTTTGCCAATGCTTTCAATACGGTTTCCAAACTAAAAGAAAAGAAAGTAGCCATCATTAAAGGAAACGGCGAATTACACGATTTGCTAATTGCCGATTTTTTAAAGTCGGTTCGTGAGAATTATTACATCGGACCTGTTACACTCGATTCTGTAAACCAAAACCCAATTGGTACCTTAAAACATTTAAAAACGTATGACTTGGCGGTTATTGCAAAACCAACCGAAGCGTTTTCGGATGCCGAAAAACAAGTCCTCGATCAATTCATCATCAATGGCGGAAAAACAATTTGGCTGCTCGACCAAGTGAATATGGACATGGACAGTTTGTACACCGACACCGGTTCGAACTTGGCTTTCCCTCGCGATTTGAATTTGAACGACATGCTTTTTAAATACGGCGTTCGCATCAAACCCGATTTAATAAAAGACATTCAAGCCGTTCCTATTGCATTAGCCACAGGAAAACAAGGCAATGCAACGCAATACACCCAATATCCTTGGTTGTTTTCTCCGGCGGTTTATCCCGATGGGAAAAATGCCATCGTAACCAATTTGGATGTACTTAAATTTGAATTCGCCAATCCGATAGAACTCTTAAAAAACGACATAAAAAAAACGGTGCTGTTGCATTCTTCCAAATATTCAAAACCAGTTGGTGCTCCTTTTGAAGTGAGCTTGAACATGGTGGGCGACCGACCAGAACCAAAAGATTTTCCGCCAACTAGTGGTAATATTCCCGTTGCGGTT
>JAYVFV010000179.1:0-9820 GCA_043772885.1 Flavobacteriales bacterium | reverse complement strand
AATATGGTCATGCAAGAAAAGTTAATTCATGCCTATGCAGAAAAAGCATTGGGTAAAAAGACGTTGATTTTCAATAACGGAATTCACACTTCGTTATATGTTTATGAAACGTTTAGAGCTGCCGGATTTGCTATTCGCCATCTCGATAATACAACATCAGTCGAAGATAGAAAAGACATTTTACATTGGTTTAAAAAAACGCCCGATGCAATATTGACATCTGTTGGAATATTGACCACCGGATTTGATGAACCAACTGTCGAAACCATAATCTTAAACAGAGCAACAAAATCAATTACATTATATTTTCAAATGATTGGACGTGGCTCGAGAAAATTAGCACATAAAAAAGAGTTTGCCGTTATTGATTTAGGAAATAATGCGTTGCGTTTTGGATTGTGGAATGATCCCATCGATTGGCAACATATTTTTAAATCGCCCGAATATTATTTAGAAAGTTTACGAGACGATGCTGATATAGAATCCAATTTTAAATATGTAATGCCTGAAGAACTTCGCAAAAAATTCGCGAAATCTACAGCTATTTCTATGGATGTAAATGAAGAATTTAAATTTACGGTCAAAAACAACTTAAAAGCAAAAACCATCTTAGAAAAATCGTTAGAGCAACATGCCAACATGTGTGTGATAAATACAGACGATTTAGTAAGTGCCCGACGATTATCCAAAGAACTCAATGACGATATTGAATACCGAATCAAACAATATTGCATTTGTTTAGGAAACGTTACCAAAAATTACAGAAGTTGGTTAGCCGAAGATTACATGCAAAAACTAACAATTGCTATTGGAAGAATTTACCGCTTACAAATCATGGGAGAACTTTAAGAAATAGAAGAAGTATTATTCTTTTACTGCGTTAGCCATGTATATTTGCAGTTTCCCTTTGTGCAACGCTACCGAATATTTACCATTTAATTTTGTAGTTCTAAATTTGGTAAAAACATTGTTAACGTTATAGATTCTCTCGGTAACATCACCAACTTTTGGTTCTACAGAGGTAACTGTGATTACATTCTCATTATCGATAGTCAACGAATACGTTTTATCATCATAAAGTAATTTATAGCCGTCTTTAATTACCTCACAAGAAGAGGATAATTTTAAACTGGGATAGATTTCTTTTGCTTTGTTCAAATATTCCAATACGGCATTTGGTGTAGGAGTTTGACAGAAAGATACTATTGGAAAAAGAAGAAGAAAATAAAATAATTTACACGATTTCATAATTTGTATTTTTAGTTTGTTGAATGGGCGAATATAAATGTAATTTTGATAATATAAAAGTTAATTTAATACACTTGGATAAATTTAACTTATTGGCTATTGTAGATAATAGCTTATGTAGTCATCAAGGAATAGAAGCGTCGTCATTTGACAAATTCTATTTTACATAATATAAATTATAGTTCATGTTGTATTTGATCGTAATTGTATGACAATGATGAATAATCCAATAAATATGGCATATCCTGACTATTTGAATCTATAACTTTATTACATTTGTACTTTGATTAAATTTTGTTATTTTTATAAAATAACTTTTACCTATGAATAATACTATTACCGAACGCATCGCAGATTTTTTAAAAGAATATCCACCTTTTAATTTTTTGGATTATGATAATTTAATAACAATTGCCAATTCAATTCGCGTAATAAATTTAGAAAAACATAAGTTTTTATTTCAGATCAATGATTCATTACACGATTGTTTTTATGTAGTTGCTTCTGGCGTTATTCACTTAACCGTGATTTCCGATGCCGAAGAAACGTTATTAAACAAATGTTATAATGGTGATATTTTTGGATTGCGACCTTTTTTCGCCAAGAACAATTACCAAATGACGGCTAAAGCACGTGAAGAAAGTATCGTATACGCCATTCCCATTGCTGCTTTCAAACCATTCGTGGCTCAAAATGCGGATATTTTAAACTTTTTATTGGAAAGCTTTGCCGCTAATTCTAAAAATTCTCTCGATAAAGAAAATCCAGGTAAATTAATGTCTGATAATGTAATGCATGCTGACGGCCAATCGGACATGCTGTATTTCCAATCATTAACGTATACGAAAACACCTTTAAAAGTAGAATCGAATGCTTCCATAAAACAAGTGGCGCAAATTATGACCGATAACGCTATTGATAGCGCCATTATTATTGATAATAACTATCCTATAGGAATTGTTACCGATGCTGATTTTCGTTCTAAAATTGCCACCGGACGATTTGAAATTTCTACATCTATCGATAAAATCATGGCGTCGCCCGTATTTACAGTTACCGAAAATGTTTCTGTTGCCGAAGCCCAATTAATTATGCTAAAATACAACGTTTCCCATCTTTGTGTCACACATGACGGGACCGACAAATCGGAAGTAAAAGGAATTATTTCCGAACACGATTTAGTGGTTGCGCAAGCCAACAACCCTGGCGTTTTATTAAAAGAAATAAAAAAATCGCACAGTGCAAAAGATTTAAAACTGGTTAGAGATAAATTAACGGATATCATTCAATCTTCGATTGTTAAAAACATTCCCCTGCAACATATTGGTAGTATTGCTGGCGAAATGACAATGGCAATTATTAAAAGAGCTGTCGAACTCGCTATTTTAGATTTGGGCTCTCCTCCTGCCCGTTTTGCTTGGCTTTGCATTGGAAGTCAAGGTAGGAAAGAACAACTTTTATACACCGATCAAGATAGTATTTTGGTTTTTGAAGATGTCGCTGCCGAAAAATACCGTGACATTAAAGATTACTTTATCAAATTGGCTAAGAAAACAACTGGTACATTAGAAAAAGTTGGATTTGCACTTTCTCATGAAGGTCATGTAGCAAGCAACTTACAATGGTGTAAATCACTGACAGACTGGACAAAACAATACAATAGCTGGATGAATACTCCAGGCGAAAATTCCAATGAAATTAGCAGCGTTTTCTTTGATTATGAAATGGCTTTTGGCGAACAAAAGATTGAAGATATGATTACCGAAAACATATTCAAAAACGTTAAGAATAATGCCTTGTTTTTTGATTATTTAGGAAATGATGCTTTGAAAAAACCGGCTCCACTTAACTTCTTTAAAAAATTCAATATTGAAGAAGAAGCACAACATAAAGGTAAATTTGATATCAAAACGCGTGCTTTAATGCCGCTAATTGATGGCGCTCGATTGTTGGTTTTAAATCTGAATATCAAAGGTATAAACAATACATACCTCAGATACAAGCAGTTAGCTATTACTGATCCTAAATATTCGGAAATCTATTTAGATTGTGCAGAAGCGTTTATTATTTTATCTAAATTTAGAACTTTAGAAGGTTTGAAAAATGACAGCTCTGGGCAATACATCAATTTGGATGAACTCACCAAAATTGACAAAGAGAAATTGAAAAACGCACTTGCTCCTATGAAAGAATTAGAAGAACTGATTAAATACAAATTTCAACTGACACAATTTTCGTAATCTATGCTCGATTGGATTAAAAATATCAACAAAACTTATCCCGAATTTTGGAAAACCTACCTTTCCAAATTTGATATTAAAACAGAACGGTATATAGCGTTAAGTCTTGAAACATCGGGCTTGAATCCGGATAAAGATGTTATAATGTCTTTTGGAGCCATGGCGGTTGTTAACAACAATGTAATTATCGGCGATCATTTCGAAGTCGTAATTCCACAATACAAGTTCTTACATGATAACGGAATATCCAACGACTTTTTATTAGAAAGCAGTTTGCCTAAAATGGCAGAACCCTTAGCGTTAGAATCGTTTATTGCTTATATTGAAAATGCTGTATTGGTTGGTCATCGCATACATTTTGATGTGGAGATGATTAACAAAGCGTTAGAAAAATTAGACTGTGGTCGATTAAAAAATGAAGCTATAGATATTGAAGTCATGTATAAAAAATTACACGATATTAACGATAAAAACTTTTCGTTAGACGAATTAAGTACCCTCTTTAAAGTCCCTAAAACAGATCGACTATCTCCTTCCGATGATGCGTACACAATTGCATTATTGTTCTTAAAATTAAAATCCCGATTGGGATTGAAATAAGTTACTCAGTAACTAAAAAGAAATGAAAACTGATTTTGCCAACTTAAAAAGGTACGCTTCCGAAAACGAAAAACTGAATAGCACCAATACTAACGAAAATCGAATTGTCTTATTTGGTGATTCTATAACGGAGTTTTGGACTGCTAGAAATTCTGAAATATTTCAAAATCCAACTATAATCAATCGAGGCATTAGCGGACAAACGACTTCGCAAATGGTAGTGCGATTCCAACAAGATGTTGTCGAATTGCATCCAAATTTGGTGGTCATTTTAGCTGGAATTAACGATATTGCTGAGAACACTGGACCAATTACGGTAGCAGCCATTTTTGAAAACATCATTACCATGGTCAATTCCGCCATAGCAAACAAAATTGATGCGGTACTTTGTTCGGTTTTGCCTTGCAATACCATTACTTGGAAAACCACTATCGCTCCTTCCGATAAAATCGTGCATCTCAACCAAATGATGGCATCGTATGCTGATACTACTAAAATTACTTATGTTGATTACTACCATTCGATGGTGGATAACAAAAAAGGATTAGAAAAAAAGTTCAGTGATGATGGTCTTCATCCCAATTCAGAAGGTTATAAAATAATGGAACGTTTATTAATTGAAAAAATTGAAGCAACTACTCCATTTAGGATTACATTCTAGGCGTAATCTATCCATTTTTGCATGCAAACGTTTTTATTAATGTAAGTTTTCAAATTCTGAAATTATGTAATTAAAAAAAATAATTGTACAACTTCAAAAAGGACAGATATTGTAATTTAGGAGTCACAAAAACGAAGTGAAACTTTAAAACATTTATTATGAAATTATCAAAATTTTTGTTGGCTGTAATTGCGCTAATTGCTTTCAACACAACACAGGCCCAGATCAAAACTACAGTAACACTACCTGATTGGGGTGTAGCGGGATATGACAATGCTCGGTATTACTATATGCCCGACATCGAAACCTATTACGACGTAAGTGGAAAACAATTTGTTTACATGAAAAATGGAGAATGGTTAAAAACAGCCAAACTACCTGCCGCGCATAATAAATATAATCTTTATAACGGCTACAAGGTCGTGCTTACAGATGACAAAGATCCATACGCAGAATATGACAATATGAGAGTCAAATATGCTAAGGGTTATAAAGGCGAACCGCAAAAAAATATAAAAGTTAAACAGAGAAAAAACGGTACTCTTAAAACCAAAACAAAAAATAAGTAAATTTAAATCCCACAATCGTGGGATTTTTTGAACACAACATTGTTGATGCCTAATACAAAATAAAGTGTTTGCAAACGTCTTATATCTAGCAAACTATTGCGGTTTTTGGAACGCTCGTTTTTCCGACAGAAAAAACGAAGTTACAAAAAAGTAATTTCCGTTGGCAATAGTTGAGCTGTGGATTTATGAACTAATCTATTAATCTTAAAACAAATATGACCAAGGAAGCAACCAATGTTCTTAAAGAACAATACGTACCCACTGCAGAATTTTATAGCCAAATAATTGATAGTTTACAGGATTATTCCATTTTTACGGTCGATAAGGAATTAAATATAAACAGTTGGAATTCGGGTGCAACAAAGATATTTCAATATGATACAGAAGAAATTATAGGGAAGCCATTTGAAATCATTTTTACCAAAGAAGATAAAGAAGATGGGATTCCGCAAGAAGAAATTGATACTGCCTTAAAAATGGGAAGATCTGTAGATGTAAGATGGCATAAGTGTAAAGACGGGAAAACATTTTATGCAGATGGTTTAGTATTTCCCTTGAAAAACACAGAGGATGAAGTAACAGGATATGTAAAAATATTGCGTGATATCACTAGCAGAAAAGCATCAGAAGATGCTATAAAAAGATATACAAAAGAACTTGAAGAACTTAACACGCATAAGGAAAGTGTGCTTGCCATTTTATCCCACGATTTAAGAAGCCCACTTGCAGGTATTATTCAGGGTGCAGACTATTTGAAATCAAATTTCCATACAATTGAACCTGAAGTAGCAAAAAAATTGCTGCAGGAATTTTATAATGCCACTGTAAATGAATTAGATATGTTGGATTATCTGGTAGAATGGGCAAGGATAAAGTATGCTGCCGAAGTATTTGTTCCTACCAAAATTAAACTTGTACATTATGTAAATAAAGTTTTTGAATCATTAAAAGAAACAGCTGCCATTAATACCATAAATCTTCATAATGAAGTAGAAGAAAATTGTAGTGTATTTGCCGATGAGAAAATGTTAATTTCTATTCTTCAAAATATAGTTTCCAATGCTATAAAGCATTCACACAGAGGAGGACAAATTTCTTTATCAGCAAAAAAAACGGAGAAAATGATGATTGTAGAAATAAAAGATAGCGGCATTGGAATGTCGAAAGAAATACAAGATAGACTTTTTGCTCCGCAAGTAAAATCGTTTTCTAAAACAGTAGAAAAAAACAAAGGAGCTGGTATTGGGTTATTACTAGTAAAAGGATTTTTAGAAAAAAATGGTGGTCATATATGGGTGGAAAGTGAAGTAGGTAAAGGATCTTCTTTTTATTTTACTTTACCCATTAATAAACCCTCAGATAAAACCGCTGCGGATAGTTTTGAAAAAAGAAGTAATTAAAATGAAGAGAATTATGCATAAACAACGCTTTTTGTTAACGAGCCGCGGCTAGCAAACTGTTGCGACTTATGTAACGTTTTATTTTCCATTACTAAAAAACGAAATTACGGAAAATATATTTTTCACTAGCAACAGACGAGCAATTGAATGTAACCGATGTTAGCGGTAGTTTTTTATTCTGTCCATAAATTTCCTATTGAATAAGTTCTCGCCTTTCCACATATTATTACTCGCTTTTCTTTATTAATACAATTTAATTTTCCAATTCTATCTGAGATTTGTAACGCTGTAAGCTCATTTTTTTTAAGGCGATTTGCCCAAAAAGGTATTAAGGAGCAATGAGCAGAACCAGTAACTGAATCTTCTAAAATTGTTGATTGTGGTGTGAAATACCTTGATACAAAATCACAATTTTCTCCTTTTGAAGTTACAATAACTCCACCCGGGTCGAGATTTATTTGGTCAAAGAACTGTCTATCTATTTTAATACTTTGTATTTCTTGTTCTGTATCATAAACTAACACATAGTCTCTTGACTTTAAAACTTCTTTAGGTTTAATATTTAATGCTTTTCCAATAATTTCAGGCAAACTACTTACTACTGGCATTCTTGAAGGGAAATCCAAATAGTAAGAATCATTTTCAGCCAAAACTGTCAAATCACCACTAAGGGTTTCAAAAACCATTTTGTTGCTTTTGTAATTAAGAATTGTCTTTAAGCAATGTGCCGTTGCTAAAGTAGCATGTCCGCACAAATCCATTTCAATTTCAGGTGTGAACCAACGTAAATGAATTTTTTCTCCTTTGTCCACAAAAAATGCTGTTTCAGCAACAGCATTTTCTTTTGTAATTTTTAAAAGAATATCATCAGATAACCAATTATTTAAAGGTACAACACAAGCTGGATTTCCCTCAAATATTTTATCAGTAAAAGCATCTATTTGATATAATTCTAGTTTCATATTTTAGTTTTTTCTTAAAATTACAGCTAACTTGTATATAACCTACACTTTCCCTTCCTTAATCTCCTCCACAATCTCCGGATTCAACAATGTCGAAATATCGCCAAAATTACTAAAATCACCTTCCGCAATTTTTCGCAATATCCTACGCATAATTTTCCCAGAACGCGTTTTTGGCAAGCCACCCACAAACTGAATCTTGTCCAATTTGGCAATAGGTCCGATTTGATCGGAAATCAATTGATTAACTTCTTTGGCTAAATTGTCTTTATCGCGGCTCTCCCCTATTTCTTTCAAAATAACAAATCCGTACAATGCATTTCCTTTTATATCGTGCGGAAAACCTACAATCGCACTTTCTGCCACTGCCGGATGTTCGTTAATCGCATCTTCAATGGGAGCCGTTCCTAAATTATGTCCCGATACAATAATCACATCATCGACTCTTCCTGTAATTCGGTAATACCCCACTTCATCGCGCAAAGCACCGTCACCCGTGAAATACTTACCAGGGAAAGCCGTAAAATATGTTTCCTTAAAACGCTGATGATCGCCCCAAATGGTGCGCGCCATGGCTGGCCAGGGGAATTTAATACACAAACTTCCGGTGACTTGATTGCCTTCGATTTCATTGCGGAATTCATCCATCAAAACCGGTTGGACTCCCGGTAAGGGTAGCGACGCATACGTTGGTTTTGTTGGCGTTACAAAAGGAACAGGCGAAATCATGATGCCGCCCGTTTCGGTTTGCCACCACGTGTCTACCAACGGACAACGCTTCCCTCCTACGTGATCGTTATACCAATGCCAGGCTTCTTCATTTATCGGTTCTCCAACAGATCCTATCACTTTCAATGATTTCATTGGAAACCGCTGCACATAATCCAGACTTTCTTTGGCAAGTGCACGAATGGCAGTTGGTGCTGTATAAAATTGGTTAACTTTATGTTTTTCAATCACTTCCCAAAAGCGACTGTAATCAGGATACGAAGGCACACCTTCGAAAATTACTGTAGTGGCGCCATTCAAAAGAGGTCCGTATAAAATATACGAATGTCCCGTAATCCAACCGATATCGGCAGTACACCAAAACACATCGTTTTCTTCGTAATTAAAAATATTCTTAAACGTATACGCGGTGTACACCATATAACCGGCAATGGTATGCAACATTCCTTTTGGTTTTCCGGTCGAGCCGGATGTGTATAAAATAAACAACGGATCTTCGGCATCCATCATTTCGGCAACGTTATTCGGAACCGCAGCATCCAATAACGGTTGCAGCCATTGGTCGCGGCCTTCTTTCATCGTTACCGGAGTATTCGTTCTTTTGACTACCAACACTTTTTCGACACCTGGCGATTTTTCCAACGCCTCATCTATGATTTCTTTTAAATCGATGGATTTATTGCCACGGAAACTTCCATCAGAAGTGATGACCATTTTGCAATCGCAGTCGTTAATACGTGTTGCCACTGCCGAGGCAGAAAACCCGGCAAAGACCACCGAATGTACCGCTCCGATTCGTGCACACGCCAAAACCGCCACTGCCAATTCTGGAATCATCGGTAAATAAATGCAAACGCGATCGCCTTTTTTTACGCCTTGCTCGCGAAGTACGTTAGCCATTCGCGCTACTCTATCGTACAATTCGTTATACGAAATATGCAATGCGGCTTCTTTAGGATCGTTGGGTTCAAAAATGATGGCGGTTTTGTCGCCTCTTCGCGCTAAATGGCGGTCGATGCAATTTTTTACGATGTTGACCTTCGCATCCACAAACCATTTGAACTGGGCTTCCTGCATGTCAAATTCAACGACCTTGCTCCATTTTTGGTACCATGTAAAATTTTCGTCGGCAATCTTATCCCAGAATTTTCTGGGCTCCCGCACCGATTTATTGTACATTTTAAAATAATGCTCTAAACTTTTTATGTTGTAATAACTCATTTTGAGAAGTCTTTATTTTTTTGAAATGTAAATATAAGTATTCTGTTTGTTCGCTCGTTGGTTCGGGTGATTTTTGTTTGGCTCGCGTCACTTCGAGTGATTTTTAAATAAGAAGATCTATACAAAGGCAGAATTGGGAAATACTTTTTCATGCATCTTACATACACTATCTATGCTTTATCCTTCCTTT
>JAYVFV010000178.1:0-9895 GCA_043772885.1 Flavobacteriales bacterium | reverse complement strand
ATACACCAAATCTTGTGCTTGGATGATAAATCCTTTGTTGTTTTTGACTGTATTAACATCGCTTCTAGTAACTAGCAGTTGCGTGTCGGGACCATTTCCGATAAGATAAACATAAGGAGTGTCTCTACTTACCGTTCCGTTTATAGTGATTCCGCCAATTTCTTGAATTTGAAAACTTATAGGTGTAATACTCGGACAGGAAATATATATGTATTGTGATAATGGATCCTGACTATCCGAATTAGAAAACGGAGGTATATAATGTGTTTTACTAAATTGAGAATAACAATTTAATGATAGGAAAGCTGTTATAAAGAGTAAGAATAATTTCAATTTCATTCGCTAAAAATAGTAAAAATAATTTTATCTTTTTAAAGAAAAATGCCCTTTAACACTATTTCTGTTTTCAAATTCAATAATAAACCAATAGTCGGTTGAGAGCATACTAACTTGATTTAGCTTTCCGTTCCACCCATTTTGTTTGTCATTAAAATGATAAATCAATTTTCCAAAGCGGTCGTAAATTGTTATTTTGGTATTGGGTCTGTTTCTTAAGTTTTTGATGTACCACGTATCGTTTATTCCGTCGCCATTCGGAGTGAAAAAGCGAGGGTAATCCAAAACGGTAATTTGTTTATTTACAATGCCGCAACCGTTTTTATCTTTTATATAAACCGTGTATATATTCGGGGCAACAGCTGTAAAAAGCGGACTGTCTTGATAGTGATTTCCGTCAAGAGAAAATTCATAGTTTCCATTCCCACTGACATTGATTTGAACGGAATTATTATCTGCATCAAAATCATTAATTTCTATTGAATTTATTGTTGCTATTTCCGAATCTAAAACAGTAAAATATTTGGTTTTCTGACATCCTAAATTGTTGGTTACGATAACCGAATAGTTGCCCGATTGTGTAACTGTGATTTGATTTGTTGTAGCACCATTCGACCAAAGATAACTCGAATAAATATTGGAAACTCCTAAATTTAAAACATTTCCTGAACAAATGTATTTTGTTTCATCCTGAAACAATGATGGGTCAAAAACGGCAACTTGCAAAATAATTGGTGTAATTCCGTAACAATCAGTTCCGTTAATAACTCGAGCAAAAATAGTTTGTTGAAGCGGAATTGTATTTGTAAAAGTAGTAGATAGCTGATTGGTTTCTGAGAGCGCATCGTTTTGCGTTGCATAATACGCTACCACTAATCCGGGAGGTAAACCTGTGAGAACGATTGGCGACACTTCCAAATTCAAATCAAATTGACGAAAACCATCAAGCAAACCATCGGTGTCACATTCTAGTATTGGATTTGGCGGTGTAATCGAAGTATTCGAAATTACTAAATTGACGGTTGCATAATTGTAGCATCCAGATGCATTGGAAACACTCGCGAAAACTTGATTTGTTGATGTGTTTTGAAAATTGGTTGGATTTAGTATCGGATTGGTATGCGTTTGTGCGTTGGCTAACGTTGGATAATACGTTATCGCACTTAACAACGGATTTCCGCCAGTTATCAAAGTATTTAATTGTGTTAAATTAAAGGAAGTAATTCCATCCGAATTGGGATCACATTGTACCAATGTTTGATTGTTTACAACAGGAAGATTGGAATATTCTATTACCACGTCACTCGTTGCAACACAAGAAGTACTATTCAAAGTAATTTCTACAGCATACGTGCCAGCAGCTACAACCGTATAATTCGGATTGGTTTCCCCAGCTAAAGGAAGTCCATTTTTAAACCATTGGTACGTATTTGTACCTTGAATCGTGGCATTTAAATTCAATGTTTCTCCGAAACACACCGGATTGTTTGTAGCAATTAAATGATCTGGACCTAAATCGGCACCAATAGAAAAACTACCTCCGCCAAGAAAAATAGCGGAATCGTATTGTGGATTGGTTTCGTCGGCAATTACCAATTTAATATGATAAGTAGTGCCGGGAATAACGTTTCCTCTTGCTGTCATTATAACGGTTTGGCCATTAAAATTGATGGGAGCGATATTAGAATTATAACTTCCAAAATACGCTTCGTTTTGTGCAGGACATCTACCAGGAATATCAGGATGTACCGATGTAACTTTTACAGGAATTGTAGTATTCGGAATGAGTGCCAAATTTTGATACGGATTGGAAGTTCCAGCTTCTTTTAAAAGAAAAGCAAATCCGTCAGAATAGGTGCAGGGAGCTGTGTCGTGGTATTCTTCCGAAGCAAAAATATAATCAAAACTTATAGCATTTGATAAGGGAATAAAATCGAATTCTAAAACGGTTGCGTTGGAGGTATTGGAAATACTTAACGCTTGTTCTAAATCGTTATCGCCAATCCAACCAGCAGCAGTTTCACTTAATATAAATTCGTTCGGTCCTTGAGTAGAAATGGCTTTACTGGTGCTTAAAACAATTCCGTTTGCAAAAGGAAAACCACTAGAATTAGAATCAAAATATCCAAAACTTTGTTCACCAGTTTGGAAATTCCCACCACTAACTGTAAAATTGGATACATTCGCGCACGAACTATTTATTAAAACATTTTGAATTAATTGTTGTGCTGTATAGGTGTCGTTAACAATAATATTTTGCGATAGTATTGTTCCAACAAAAGAATAAAAAACAACGATAAAAAATAGTAATCGGTACTTGTTCATAGTAACGGCAAAGATACTACAAATCTCTTTTTTTAATTATTTTATAGGATAAAAAGTTGAAAATGACTACCCATGCTAAAACAATCAGAATCGATGAAAAATGTACACTATAATCTTTAATATTGTCAACTCCAATTTGATTACCAATAGTTCTAACGGCATTTAATTTGGTAAAAGGCTCTGATATCAGACTCCACATCGACATGAGTGGGAAATAATCATAAATTTCATCGACAAGAACAGTATTCTCAAGGTTATTGTATGCGATTGCATAGGATATCATTTCAAACATAAACCACAAAAAAAGAAACCCTAACGCAAAAGCGGAACGTTTTATCAGTACACCGAGAAACAAGCAAAAAGAAAAGAAACCCAATAATTTAACAAAATAGGCAAATAGGTATTCCATCCTTGAGAAAATGATACTCGATTCATTAAACGAAGAAAAAACCAATCCTAAAATTAAGGAAACTATAAATACAAACAAAGTAGAGATGGCTGAGAACAAAATTATGGCTAAAAACTTTGATGCAACGAATTCTTTTTTACTCATCCCATCAATAAGATTTTGCTTTAAAGTGCCATAGCTGTATTCGTTGGCCATCATCGAAACGATTATGACGGCTAGGAATATTTTTAGAAAAGCAGCAATAAAAGTATTAAAATGCCAGATGAAGGGAAAATTAAAAATCCCTTGATCGGCTAATCGAATGTGTACGGGACCAATATCAAATTTAATCGAAGCAATTAAAGACAAAAAAGTCAGTAGTATAAAATACGTTAACGTTAATATTCTGCTGGCTCTGTTTTTCCAAATTTTTTGTAATTCTATAGCGAGTAATCGTTTCATTGTTTGTTATTGATTTTTATTGAGTTGGTTGAAAACTATTTACCAGTTAATTCTAAAAATTGTTCTTCAAGAGAATGATCTCGTTTTACCAAATGTGTTAAATAGACATTGTTTTCCGCAAGAAATTTGTTCAATTCATTCGGTGCGATATCTGAATTGGAATGAACAATTACCTTACCTTCTTCTTCTTTTATAGCTTCCAGATTTGGATATTTTTTTAATACACTGATTAGTTTTTCATTGTCATTGGATTGCAATTCAATTATACCATTAGATGATGACATTCCGGTTACTGTTCCCGAATATAAAATTTCTCCTTTTCGCAACACCAAAACGTGAGAACACACTTTTTCGACTTCATCCAATAGATGGGAAGCTAACAATATTGTAGTTCCTTGTGAGGCAATGCGTTTGATAATATCTCTAATTTGATGAATTCCTTGTGGATCTAAACCGTTGGTTGGTTCGTCTAAAATTAATATTTCAGGATCGTTAAGAAGTGCAGAAGCAATCGCCAAACGTTGTTTCATTCCCAATGAAAAAGTCCTGAATTTGCTGTCTTTTCGTTCTATTAAACCAACAACTTCTAATTTTTCTTGTACTTTAGAATAGTTGATTCCTTTTATTTTACAAACCAATTCAAGATTTTCTTGCGCAGTCATGTACGGATAAAAGTTTGGACGTTCAATAATAGCACCTACTTTTTTCAAAGCGTCATGCGTTTGCATTGTACCGCCAAACCAATTGTAGTCTCCAGAAGTTTTATTCACCACATTTAAAACAATGCCAAGCGTTGTTGATTTTCCAGAGCCGTTGGGTCCGAGAATTCCGTATACATTACCTTTTTTAATTTCTAGAGAAACGTTTTTTACAGCGTGAATTCTGCCGTACCGTTTGTTGAGGTTGTTAATTGTAAGAATTGTTTCCACACGTTTTTTATTTGATTAGTGTATGACGATGCAATTTGTTTTTTGTTACCGTTCTCCCATTTATTTGTATGGTACAATCGTTGGTTGTCCAATTTGATAATCGAGTAACTGATAATCATCATTTTGGAAAGAATTGGTTTTGAGTAAATTATCTCCAACGCCAGGTATGGTAGGATAAAAAGCAAACGACAATTGAAAACTATTAAATACTAAATAATCATTGCTGATTAATACCCCGACTCCAAATTTGGAATACAACGGACCCTTAAGCAAGTGATCATTACCATCACTCAACATTCCCAATGTGGCATTAAAAAATGGACTAAGTCGGAAACCCCAAAACATTCCAGGCGCGTACGATTGCGTTTGAAATTCAACAAGCAATTTTTTGGTTCCGTACAACTCATCTGTAAAACCTTGAATTCCACCTTCATCATTAATCGTGATTTTATCATACTTGACAGGAATTCGGTTATCGCCAATGGTAACTTGAGGTTTGATAAATTGTCGTATTTTCCAATTTCCAATTTCAAATAAATTGGTAAAATAATTCAATTGCAATTGAAATGTGGTTTGCTCGGTTTTCTTTCGATTAAAGAAACTGCCTGCTTCGGCAGAAAGTCCCAAATAGCCAAATGAAAAATAATCACCTAAAGCATAACGACCTCCAAAATAACTTCGCATGGTGTTGTTCTTATTTTCAAAACCACCAGTAAAAGATATAGTTTGGCCTATTTGCACGTATTCGGGAATACCGTAGTTAAATAAAAAACTATCTTCAATATATTTTCTTCTTGTGATACCAACGCTTGCTAAATATAATTTCGAATCAGTAAAAAAACGGTAAGGATCGAGTTCTTCTTCTGGACTCATAGTATAATTGGTAGTGGAGTAACGAACAGTAGTAACCAAATTGGTGGTTCTATCCTCTTCATTTTTTCCTTTAAAAAAAGGAAAGGAATAACCGCCCCAATAATTCTGATTTTCAAATTTAAAAGCTCTTAGAACATTTACAAGGATGTTGTTTTGAATGGAGTCATTATAAAACTGTTGTCGATAGGAAATTCCTCCTCCAAACCTTGTTAATGGTGAGAAAAACGTTCTTTCACTTGAAACCTCTTTGGTAAAATTATCATCAAAATCTCTCGTGTAGAATGCTGTTGTTTTGATGAACGTATTTTTGAAATTGGGGATAGTGTATCGAAAAGTATATCCGTTTTTATTGTCTTCGCTTTGTTGTCTAAATTCATTTACCATTTCATGACCCAATCCGAAAAAATTTCGTTCTGTCATTTTAATTTTTGATTTTGAATTGGAATAAGATCCGGTTGGAATTAAACTCCAAGAGTCTAAAACACGAATAGTAACATCGACTGAATCTTTAGAGTTTTCAACTGCCAAGGGTATAATTATCGCTCTTCGTATAAAGCGTTGACTTTGTACCAAACGTTCGGATTCTTTTACGATTATCGAATCAAAAACTTCATTTTTTTTAAAAAGCAGGAAATTACGTATGGTCCATTTTTTGGATTTACTATGAATGCCGTTTCCAAATTTTTCAATCCATCTACCTGGTCTGTCAATTGTATCCGTAATTGAATACCCAAAAGGATCTAATGTCTCAATATCTATTTTTCGGATTATTTTTCCCTCAAAACCTGCTAAAGTGTTTACTATTTTTTTTGGTTTCTTTTTTGGAGGTACTTTTTTGGAGGGAAGCTTTCTAAAAATCAGCTTGTAAATGAATTTGGAAAACTTACTTTTTTTAGAAAACTTTTCAATATCACGATATACTTTAACGGAATCTTTTTTCACGATTTTTTCCTGAGCTGAAAGTAAGTTGCAACTCAAAAATAGGATTGTAAACAGTAAAGTAATTTTTATTCGCATATAAAGAGAATCATTTTATAAATATATAAAAGATTGGTTATATATAACGACTTTCTTGGGCAGATGTTATAGTAAAGGAGAATTAATTAAATCTACATGATGCCTTTTTTGATAAAAATTAATCAAAGTGTCATTTATTGTACGATTTTTTGGAGTTAAAGAAATTTTATGTCCGTTTTCATCGTTGGTAAGTTCGAGTTGACAAACAGAACATTTGTATTCTTTAAAATGGTTCGTAATATTTCTTGATGTTTCAAAATGATGCCCAAAAAGGGAGCACCAAACTTTTCCTTTTAAGGATAACGGATTTGCGATTGAAGTTGACATAGGTTCTTATGTTTGGGAGTATAAACCTATGTAATAAATTGATAAACAACAAATTAATTCGATGAACTACTTATAATTTCAATATTTGTAATAAAATTACTTATAAATTAAAAAGTGTGCTTTAACTTTTTTGCTCTTTATTGAAATACACCAAGTAATAATACATTTGTTTTTCTTCATCCCAACCTTTTTCTACAAATTTTTCGGCACTTTCGGGATTGATAAAATCCAATTTGATTTGGATGTGAGTATCCAAATTAATAACGTTCTTAATTTTCTTACGCGCATCGGTTACGGCTGCATTGGCAATAGGAAAACTCGTAACATCTTCAATACTATATTTTTCGCCTTTGTCTACTTTGTAGTTTTTAAATTCTGGAATTAACTCCGGATTCGACAGCACTTCGTTTAGAAAATTACTTTCTTCAAAATCGTCATTTTTAGCAAAATAATTTACCGAACGATTCATAAACATCACTTCTTCTTTTTTATCTTCAGCAGGAAAAACAACATCTTTAGCAAAATCCTGGCAGAATTTCAAATACTTTTTAGTTATGAAATTCTCATCCTGAAAAGCGTCAACTGCCAAGAAATGTTCTAACCAATAACGCGCATCGTAGCGATTATTATCGATAGACAGAATTTTGTAGCCTTCTTCTTTTTTATAATTGATAATCAAACAACCTTTATCGAGCTTATTTAAATTGATTCCTTGTTGTAAAACCATTTCAAGATTGCTGTTTTTTTCTTCAAATTGCATGAAATCGGTTTTGATTTCACTTTTAAAAACGCCAACGGCATCTACAATGTTATTATCGATGTTGATGTTGGTAAAATACGTTACATAGACTTCTCCGTTTTTAATATGCGGATGATTGGATTGCTCAAATAAATGCGTCGTTATTTTTTTAGAAAAGGTGTGAATTTCACTCGGATTGGTAAAAATTTCCGTTGCCATTTGGTACATTTCATTGTATTCCAAATCGACTTCATGCGCAAATTGAAAGTAGTTTTCTTCTTTTTCTCTAAACGATTTAAAGAAATATTCTTTTAAAAGAGGCACAATTTCGTCGTTTAATCCGTAAGGAGTTTCAGATAAAAATAGTGCTTCGTTTCGGCTTTTGTTACCAACTCTGTGGATGGATAAATTTTCGATGTGGGCGTTGAACAGGTTGATCATATTTTAATGGATAATTGACAATTGATAATTGACAATTGGTTAGTTGTTACTACGAAATTCTCTTATACAATGGCGGAAATAATTATCAATTGTCAATTATCAATTATCAATTATCAATTGATTAATTCCAATTCTCCTCAAAACCATAATCTTCAAAACTATCATCGCCTAAAGCATCCAAATCATCTTCGTCTAAATCGTCTTCAAATTCGTTGTATCCTTCTTCATCGTCATCGGCTATAAAACTTTTCTCTAATGCTTCGGCAGGCATATCGCCGTGTGAAAAAATAGTTTCCGGATAGGTACTTCCAGCAACAACATCATCAACAGAGGCAAGTTCTACCAAAAATGTCCACATGCTTAAAAAATCATAAACATAAATAATTTTAGTATTTTCAATATCTAAGATATCAGCCAATTGGTAATCGCTCATGATTTTGTTTTCGCCAGGAACGTCGCCAGCATCAAACATCGGAATTTCATCTTCCTGATTCCACTTTGCATCACAAGTATAAAACGAAGCGACTTCCATACCATCAAAACCAAAAGCATTCACAATCGCATTGTGTAAATCTTCCAACGTATCTTCTTCAAGGATAGCAATATCCCTGAAAATATCTTCTTCAGCATCAAGAATTACTCTGAATTTATAAACCATAATCTGTATTTTTAGAAAGGAGCAAAGGTAAAATTTAATTTTAGATTTTAATTTCCGAATTCCGTTTTGTTGATAAGATTTTGATGAAGCCATTTCCAGCTATCCATTCAAAGAATTTTTCGTAGCAACAATTTTTCTACGACATAAAAAAGTTTCTGTTGTCGCTTTTTTATGACAAGAAAAATAAGTTGCTACTCCAAAATTGCTTTCCATTGCTATCTGGGCTAGGAGTGTGGTAGTTTGATTTTTCAAGCTAAAAATGGAATCAATTAGAACATGAATGTCAGTCTGAGCTTGTCGAAGACCAAAATAAGCAACACTTCGACAAGCTCAGTATGACAAATTGCAAATATTTAGCTTTAGATGATTAATTACACTTAACGATTTAAATAGTAAAAACATTTACAACTCATCCCAAAAAATCTACATTTCGGTAAGTATAAATTTTATAGTTTTATGCCTTGATGCAACTTTGCCGCATCAAAACGAAACAACTATGAAGACAGTTTACTTTTTTATTACTTTATTAATTACAAGCATTGGTTTTTCTCAAACTAAATTATCTGGAAAAGTTACCGATAACAAAGACGTTCCAATTCCGGGAGCTAATGTGTATGTCGAAGGAACATACGACGGCGCAACAACCAACGAAAAAGGCGAGTTTAGTTTTACGACGCAAGCCAAAGGAAATCAAGTTTTGGTTGTGAGTTTTTTATCGTACGAAACGATTAATTTACCGATAGTTGTTGAAGAGTACAAATTCAAATCTTTCAAACTAAAAGAAAGTGTCAATACATTAGATGCAGTAGTTATTAACGCCGGAACTTTCGAAGCTGGAGACAAAGCAAAAGTAACCGTTTTAAAACCGTTGGATATTGTAACCACTGCAGGTTCGAATGCCGACATTGTAGCGGCTTTGCAAACTTTACCAGGAACACAAACCGTTGGCGAAAGCGGTCGTTTGTTTGTCCGCGGTGGCGAATCGGATGAAGCACAAACGTATGTAGATGGAATTAGAGTAGCGCAACCTTACGGTTCTACTACTCAAAATTTACCAACACGCGGACGATTTTCTCCTTTCTTATTTAGCGGAATTTCATTCTCAACTGGAGGCTATTCGGCAGAATACGGCGAAGCATTATCAAGTGTACTTTTGTTAAATACTACCGACGAAGCTACTGAAGAAAAAACGGATATTTCGTTAATGACTGTCGGACTCGGTTTGGCCAATACACAAGTTTGGAAAAAAAGTTCGTTGAGTGTCAATACAGCATATATCGATTTAGCTCCGTATCAATTAATTGTGCCACAAAATGTCGATTGGAATAAAGCTTTTCAATCGCTTTCGGGAGAAGCGGTTTATCGTTATAAAGTCGAGCGCGGATTGTTTAAAGTATACG
>JAYVFV010000177.1:0-9912 GCA_043772885.1 Flavobacteriales bacterium | reverse complement strand
AATAAATTTGACCCTTATTTCAAAAATCTTGAAAAAAGAACTTGTAGTTATTACTGGCGGTCCAGGAACTGGAAAAACCACTATCATCGACGGACTTATCGAACAGGGTTATTCGTGCTTTCCTGAGATTTCACGTCAAATAACACTCGAAGCCAAGAAACAAGGCATCGAACAATTGTTCTTAGAAAAACCACTTCTTTTTAGCGAATTACTTTTGGAAGGTAGAAAAAAACAATTCCAAAGTGCTACAATCGACCACGCAGAAATTGCTTTTTTAGACAGAGGCATTCCCGATATTTTGGCGTACATGCATTACATTGGCGATAGTTATCCTGCTTTTTTTGATCAAGCTTGTAAAGACCATTATTACACTACCGTTTTTGTACTTCCTCCTTGGGAAGCGATTTACGAAAGCGACGCAGCGCGTTATGAAAACTTCGAACAAGCCAAATTAATCTTCGACCATCTTAAAGAAACCTATCAAAAATACGGTTATCATTTAATTGAAGTCCCAATCGGAACTGTCGAAGAACGCATTGTATTCATTCTGAACCAACTTTCGAACTAAAAATAATTTGTGTAAATTTGTGTTGGATGCGTATATTCAATACCACCATTATTTATCATGTCCAAGCCATTAAAAATTCTTCAAAAATACTGGAAACACGATGCGTTTAGAACACCGCAAGAAGAAATAATTACCTCCGTTTTAGCAGGAAAAGATACCTTTGGTTTGATGCCAACTGGTGGTGGAAAATCGATTTGTTTTCAAGTTCCTGCGATGATGATGGACGGCATTTGTTTAGTTATTTCTCCGTTAGTAGCGCTGATGAAAGATCAAGTCCAAAATTTACAAACCAAAGACATCAAGGCCATTGCATTAACAGGTGGAATTTACCAAAAGGAAATCATCGATTTGCTCGACAACTGCCAATATGGAAATTATAAATTCCTATACCTTTCTCCAGAGCGTCTTCAAAACGACTGGATTTTAGAACGCATAAAAAACCTTCCTATAAACCTTATTGCAGTTGATGAAGCACACTGTGTTTCGCAATGGGGACACGATTTTCGACCTGCGTATTTAAAAATCGCAAAACTGAAAGAATACTTTCCTAAAGTTCCGTTTTTGGCGTTAACCGCATCGGCAACAAAAAAAGTACAAGAGGATCTTTTGGTACAATTGAAATTGGATAATCCCGCGGTTTTTACCAAATCATTTGCCAGAAAAAATTTGGCGTATATGGTTTTTGAAGTAGAAGATAAGTTGTACATGATAGAGCAAATGCTGAGAAAAAATCCAAATCCTTCAATTATATATGTAACCAATAGAAAATCGTGTACGATTACGGTTTCTCAATTAGAAGCGTTAGGATTTACAGCTACCTATTATCACGGTGGATTATCTTCTAAAGAAAAAGAAAAATCCATGAATCTTTGGATGGACGAGAAAGTGCAAGTCATGGTCGCTACTAATGCCTTCGGAATGGGAATTGACAAAGCCAATGTTAAAACGGTTATTCATTTACATATCCCACAAAACCTAGAGAATTATTACCAAGAAGCGGGTCGTGCTGGGAGAAATGGAGAAAAAGCATTTGCCGTTTTAGTGACAAATCCCTCCGATATTTTACATGCAGAAGGTCAGTTTTTGAATGTCTTGCCCGATAAAACTTTTTTAAATTTGGTGTTTGTAAAACTGTGTAATTTCTTTCAGATTGCTTACGGAGAAGGCATCGAGGAGCAGTTTAGTTTTAATTTAAATCTGTTTTGCATTAAATACAATTTACCAACTTTGAAAGTTTATAATACGTTACAATTTTTAGATCGTCAGGGAATTATTTCTTTATCGCAGGAATTTTCAGAAAAAATAACAATACAGTTTATAATTCCGTCTAAGGAAGTCATTAGGTACATGAGTTTGAATACTTCAGATGAAGAAATCATTTTAACTATTTTGAGAACGTATCCCGGAATTTACGATATGTCAACTGCTTTTAATGTGAGTTTGATTGCTAAAAAATCCTATTCCGATGAAAAAAAAGTACTGACACTCTTGCAAAAATTAAAAGAAAAAGAAGTTATCGATTACAAGGCAAAAAATAATGATGCGATGATAACTTTTAATGAAATCCGCGAAGACGATAGAACCATCAATAGAGTTTCTAAATATCTTGAAGCACAAAACAATTTAAAAACGCAACAATTACAAGCCGTTATACATTATATTAAAGAGAATAAAAGTTGCAAAAATAAATTATTGCTACATTATTTTGGGGAAGTTGTTTCTGATGATTGTGGCATTTGTTCGTATTGTATTTCAAAATCAAATGGCAAAAAAAATACGACCTCACTTTCTGAAAAAATTATTGGTTTACTTTCGAAACAAGAATTAAATTCGAGAGATATTCAAAAACTAACCAAATATGAGAAAGACGATGTTATCTTTGCGCTAAGGCACTTGATGGAAAACAATGCGATTATCATCAAGCCAAATAATCTTTATTCGCTTAAAAAATAATGAAAAAGTTACGCATCGTTTTTATGGGAACTCCCGAATTTGCAGTTGGTATTTTAGACACTATTCTGAAACACCATTATAATGTAGTTGGCGTTATCACTGCTGCAGACAAACCAGCGGGACGTGGACAAAAGATAAAATATTCGGCAGTAAAAGAATATGCATTGGTAAATGATTTAAAACTGTTGCAACCAACTAGTTTAAAAGACATGTCTTTTTTGGATGAATTGCAACGTTTAAATGCCAATCTTCAAATCGTAGTTGCTTTTAGAATGTTGCCCGAAGTCGTTTGGAAAATGCCAGAACACGGAACTTTTAATCTTCATGCATCTTTATTGCCAAACTACCGTGGAGCCGCTCCGATTAATTGGGCAATAATAAATGGCGAAACAAAAACGGGAGTAACTACTTTTTTTATTGATGATAAAATTGACACAGGAGCGATGATATTGAGTCAGGAAATTGCAATAAATGATACTGAAAATGCTGGCGATTTACATGATCGTTTGATAAAAATAGGAAGCGAAACCGTAATTGACACCTTATCTTTAATAGAAAAAGGAACTTTAACAACCACATTACAAAAAGAAACAGCCGATATAAAAACAGCATATAAACTCAATAAAGACAATTGTAAAATAGATTGGACAAAATCGAGTAAACAAATTCACGATTTGATACGAGGACTATCTCCTCATCCGAGTGCATGGTGTTTTTTTAAAGATGGAAACGAAGAATGGAATGTCAAAATATACGAAGCAACTTCTTATTTAGAAAACCATAATTTAAGTGTTGGAACAATTGTCTCATCCAAAAAAGAAATAAAAATTGCTGTTAAAGACGGATATGTTGCCGTATTAAATTTACAATTTCCAGGTAAAAAGAGAATGAAAACTTCCGAATTTTTAAACGGAATGGTGTTTTCTGAAATGGCTACAGTGTCCTAAAGCCATAGAAACAGTGATGTAAACACGAAAATATCATACAAATCACCTTTCTTTATCAACAAATGATGTGAGTTATCAACAAAATACCTAAAAATAACAACAATCGCTTGTACAGTGGGTATTTTCTGCTAAATTTGTTTTGATTAACAAAAACGTTTAACCAACAATTAATAAACTATTATTATGAACAAATCAGAATTAATCGATGCTATCGCTGCTGAGGCAGGAATCACAAAAGCTGCTGCTAAATTAGCATTAGAATCATTTTTAGGTAACGTAGGAAAAACTTTGAAAAAAGGTGGAAGAGTTTCATTAGTAGGTTTTGGATCATGGTCAGTTTCTAAAAGAGCTGCTAGAGATGGAAGAAACCCACAAACTGGAAAAACTATTAAAATTGCTGCTAAAAATGTAGTGAAATTTAAAGCTGGTGCAGACTTAGATAGTTCTGTAAACTAATCCAATTTTATTGTGATATAAACAAATCATCCTGATGTTTTCAGGATGATTTTTTTTTGAAAATTTATTTTCACTTTTTTTTCTTACTTTTATTAAAAAAATTGTTCTATTATGACTTCTGAGAAAATAGAAAAAGGACTATTGTTAATTGCAGAGCCAACTATAATTGGAGACATGTCTTTCAATAGATCTGTTATATTATTAGCCGATCATAACCACGAAGGTTCTGTTGGATTTATTCTCAATAAACCATTAGAATATACTATTAATGATTTAATTCCGGAAATCAGCACCTCATTTGAAGTGTATAATGGTGGTCCAGTCGAACAAGACAATTTATACTTCATCCACAATGTGCCCGAGCTTATAACCAATAGCATTGAAATTTCAAATGGTATTTTTTGGGGAGGCGATTTTGATTTGACAAAAAACTTAATCAATGAAGGTAAGATTAACAAAGAAAATATTCGATTTTTCTTAGGTTATTCGGGTTGGAGTGCCAATCAACTGGAAAGTGAATTGCAATCCAATTCGTGGATACTTTCTAAAAACACCAATGAAAATGGCATTTTAGAAAAATCATCGGTTCATTTTTGGAAAGAAAAAATAATGGAGTTAGGTGGCGAATACATCATTTGGTCGAATGCTCCTGAAAATCCGACATTAAATTAACGTGTCGCGGCTAGCAAAGTGTTGCGACTTTTGGAACGTCTTATTTTACATTACCGGGAAACGAAGTTATGAAAATTATATTTTCCACTAGCACAAAACGAGCTATAGTTTATAACCGCTGTTAGCAGAAGGTTTTATTATTAAGTGTTTAAGCTCGTATTTTTTTAAGATGAATAAATTTTGATAATTCTTCTGTAGAGATGCTTAACGATTTGGCAGACTGAATAATTATATCTAACATTTCATTCAATTCTTCAGCACTAAGACTTTTATCTGTTCGTAGTAAATCTGAAATTCCCAAAATATTTGCTACGGATTTTCTAACTCTGTGAGAAATAGTATACATCATTTCCTCTAAATCATTATTTACTTCATTTATACGGTTTACTTTTTCTATTTCTTTCTTATTTAAATTATTATTTGCAATTTTTAAGTCATGAGCGCATTTCTCTAATTCTTTATGATGAAGAATGAGTTCTTGGTGAGCAATTTTCAATTCATTTAACGTATAACTTTGATTCATAATTTTGCATTTGAAAATTAAAGGTAATTCTTTTAAATTATGTATAAAGATAAAAACAGAATTTATTTCACATTTGGGGAGTTAAACTTTCTGCTATCGTCTTGCAGCTTTGCTAGTAAACTGCGTTTTTTGAACGCTTGTTTTCCGCTGGAAAAAGACGAATTTACAAAAAAAGTGGTTTCCGTCCTTAAGAATTGAGCCGTTTTACAAAACCGCTGTTAGCGATTGTGCTTCATTGAAATTACAATAAGTAAGTAATAGCCAACTATTTTCTTATGCCTTAAACTTACAAAATAATATACGCTTTTCATGGAATAATACAACACACTTTATGTTAGTAAACATACCTTTATGCTGATAATTTTAGGATGAATTCTTTTAATTTCTATTAGAAGCAATTACACGAATTATGGCATGAGTTATAGTTTTATTGCCCCTCATTGTACGATATTCATCTGCGGAAGTCAAAATAATTAACTGACAAATTTAAGAATAACAATAATTACTGATTTATTAATTAAAAAATTTTGAACTATGAAACATTATTCAATTTTAGTTTTTGCAGCGGTTATATTTTTCTCCTGCAACAAGGATGACGTTGTTCCCGAAGGAACAGTAGGAGCTGCAGACAGACCAAATGCTGCGGGCAACCTATATACAAGGGTGCTCAACAATCAATTAAATTTTCCATGGGAAATTCTATGGGGACCGGATAATTTTATTTGGTTTACGGAAAGAGAAGGACGAGTGAAAAGAATGAATCCACAGACCGGGGAGACAATACTAGTAGCTACCATTAGTGAAGTTGCTTCAACGACAGACTATAATGGTTTGCTTGGTATGGCTTTACATCCTCATTTCAGCACTAATCCTTATGTTTACCTTGTCTATAATTATTTTGGTACGAATGGAGATTATCTTCAAAAAATTGTAAGATATACTTATAGTGGCAGTACTCTCACTTCTCCAATGGTATTGGTGGATGGTATTGTCGGAAAGATTGGCGGAGATTTTATTCATAATGGAAGCCGACTAGTGATTGGTCCAGATATGAAATTGTATGCCTCTACTGGCGATGCAAATCTGAGGTTTGATCTTCCGCAAAACACCGCTTCACTTAATGGAAAAGTGCTGCGTATAAACTTAGATGGTACAATTCCTCCTGATAACCCTTACGGGAATGCGGTATGGACAGTTGGACACCGCAATGCTCAAGGTTTAGTTTTCGCTTTAGGAAGATTGTACAGTTCTGAACACGGCGAAACAACCAATGATGAAATAAATATTATTGAGGGCAATCGCAATTATGGATGGCCTTTTGTAGAAGGATTTTGTGATTTACCTGCTGAACAAACGTTCTGTTCAACTAACAATATAAAAGAGCCAATATTTGCATGGACACCAACCGTAGCGCCAAGTGGAATAGAGTTTTACAATAGCAATCATATAAGTCAATGGAAAAGATCATTGTTAGTAACGTTCCTTAAAGACCGGAAATTATGTCAAATGAAACTAAATGCGTCCGGCACTACAGTTGAAAGCATGAAAGAATATTTTGTAGGGGAATATGGACGACTTCGTGATGTAGCTATTTCACCTGACGGAAAAGTTTATCTGTGTACTGACAATGGCAACAATTCTGATATGATTATTGAGGTAACCAAAGGAAATTAGTATAAAATTGCTGGCTAACAAAAGGTTCATCAGCATTTATTTTTAATCATTTCTTCGAAGTAAATAAAGGAGCATTAAGCTCCTTTATTATTATAATGCAACTAGGATTACTATGGTTACTTCATTCGTCTTGCGGCGGCGGATTCAAGCATTTTTGCTGACGTCCCTCGGCTAGCAAACTGTTGCGACTTTTGGAACGCTTCATTTTCCATTACCTAATAACGAAGTTATGAAAATTATTTTTTCCACTAGTAACAGACGAGCAATATTTGCTAACCGCTGTTAGCAACAGTTTTTATTTTCGCTCAAAAGACATAGTTCCAAATTCAAGTTTAAAAACAAGAAGTTTATCATCCAAAAACTCAATTTCAGCATTCTCATCTACACTATCATTTGATATATCTCTTTTTTGAATTAATGTTTTTCCATCTTCTGAAATTTTATAACTGCCGCTAATTGGTTTAGAATCAGTTTCATCTTTAGTGAAAGTAAATTTTCCATTAGAATTAAAACACACAACAGTCTTTTTTGCATTCTTAATTAATTCTTCTGCAAAACCCACTTGTTCAATAAATTGTATTTCTTTAAATATCCAACAGCCCAAGATTTTTTCTGCATTACTTTTTTGAGCTACAGAGTTTGAAGTTGATAAAACAAAAAGAAATAAGAGAAATACTTTTAGATATTGCATATTAATGTTGTCATGGTTTAAAATTGTTGATAACTACAAAATACCATTTAATTTATTTACCATTACTTCTGAAAAAAGCGTCTTAAATTCTTTTTTACGGTATTTCGTAATGGGTTGAATTCCGGTAATTACGTTGGTAATAAATAGTTCCTCTGCTTTTTGTAAATCGAAAGGCGAAATGGATGCTTCTATCACTTCGATATTTTCTAATTTTTTTGCAATTTCTAAAATCTGTTTTCTCATAATTCCGTTAAGGCAACCATCACTAATTGGTGGTGTAATTAATTTAGAATTTACGAGCATGAACAGATTTCCATTTAAAGCTTCCACCACATTTTTTTCATTATTTAGTAACAAACAATTTTGCAAACTATTCTCATTGGCATAGATACTTCCAACAATATTTATCATTTTATTGGTTGTTTTAATGGTCGATAACAATTGTTTTGTAACAACAAAATCCTTAAATAAATCGACTTCATACGGCTGCTGATTTATGGAATACTGCTGATTTTGTAATGGAAAAGCTTGGATTAAAAAGGAAATCGATTTAGTTGTTGGTAAATACAATCCGCCTTCATTTCGGTACACTGTCATTCGTATTCTAGCAGCATCTTTAATCTCATTTGCGTTTACCAAATTCAGTAGTTGTTCTTCGAGGTATTCCATAGTGAAATGCATCGGAATTTCCATTCGTACAATTCGCATTGATGCCATTAAACGAAAATAATGGTCCTCTAAAAATAAAATTTTATTATTTGCACATTTGAAGGTTTCAAAAACTGCGTCTCCGTACAAAAATCCTCTGTTAGTAGTAGTTATTTCATCTGTTGAGGAAAGTAATTCACCGTTACAATTTATCATAAAAAATCCCGATTAAAATCGGGACAAATATAAATTAAAAATAGATTTTAAATCGAGCCAATTACATGTTTTAAATCGGATATTTGATTTTCCCATAATAATTTAGATTCTTCTACTTCATCTTCTTCCGCAAAATCGACTACCATTAAAGAAACATCTTTAGTAATTTCATCTTCTAAAATGCGCAATTCAAAGTAATATTCGGTATCATTTTTATTGTCATCAATCCATTTGAACTTTACTTTTTCGCCTGTTTTTTTAGATGATAATCGGGCGTTTTCTTCAGTGTCATCCCATTCAAAAGTAAAAAATTCACCACGAGAGTTTACGGTTTTAGCAAACCACTCTTGCAATCCAGAAGGCGTTGAAATATATTGATATAATAGCTGTGGAGAAGAATTTATAGGAAACTCTATTTCGTAGCGTACTTTTTCTGACATATAAATAATTTTGTCGAAATATATAATTTTTATTTATAACAATGCCTTTATAAAAATTATTTTTTTTTTAATTTAATATTTGCTTGCTCTAATATTAGTTTTATATTTGCACCCGCATTACAGCAACATAAAAATCGAATATGGCGAGGTAGCTCAGTCGGTTAGAGCGCAGGATTCATAACCCTGAGGTCGAGAGTTCAAATCTCTCTCTCGCTACAAGTGAAAGCCCAGATTTAGTTCTGGGCTTTTTTTATGGAGTGAACTAATTACCTGTTTAATAGAAAAATGAAGTTTTACTAATCATTTAACCACAAATTTCTAAATACTTTATTTTTATCATAATCTGTTGCTTGTTTTTCAATATTAAAATAATTGCCTCTTACGATTATAAGTACCCATTCTGATAATGAAAGGTTGTCTACATCTTAATTTTAGTTTTATTAGCTTTATTTATTTAGATTTAGAATTTAAAATTTGTAAGAATAAATTTATTTTTTAATTATATTAATGTATTTTGTCGATATTATGTGTTTTTTATCGATAAAACATTTTGTATAATTCAAAGTATTATTTAGGTTTGTTATTCCAAATCTAACCGAATATGAAAAAATTTACTCATGCATTGTTACTAACAATTTTTATTTCAAGCTATTCATTCGCACAAAAAAATAGTGATTTAGAAAGAGCAAACCACTACCTTAATGAAAAAGGAGAAGTAATATTTACTTTTAAAGCCAACAATAAAACACAATTTCAAGAATTAAATCAGTTACTATCTGTTAGTCACAAACATGTTGACCAAGATGATTTGGAAGTTGAGGCCTATGCTAATGAGGAACAATTTCAAAAATTTTTAACTTACGGATTAGCTTTTCGGGTAACCAAAGAAGATAATGAACTACCAGAAGGATTTCTCGCTAGCTCAAATAGAACAGCAAGTGCTTGGGAAACTACTTGGGATGCGTATCCAAAATATTCTGAATATGTTGCAAAAATGCAATATTGGGCAACTACTTATCCGAGTCTATGTACTTTACAAAATATCGGTACAACTGCACTTGGAAGAACTTTATATGTTTTAAAAATTTCAGATAATGCAGGTGCCGATGAAACAGAACCGGAAT
>JAYVFV010000176.1:0-9944 GCA_043772885.1 Flavobacteriales bacterium | reverse complement strand
AAATAATTTTTACTTACATATTCCTTCTATATTGTCCACCAACCTCAAACAAACCAGCGGTAATTTGCCCTAATGAACAATATTTGGTTGCATCCATTAGTAGTGCAAAAAGGTTTTCATTTTTGATGGCTGCTGTTTGCAAAAGTTCTATTTGTTCTGCCACTTTGTTAGCGCTACTCTTATGTAAGTTAGTCAACATATCAATTTGATATTGTTTTTCTTCTTCTGTTGCACGGATTACTTCTGCAGGAATAATTGTCGGAGATCCCTTTGAACTCAAAAATGTATTTACGCCTATAATTGGAAATTCACCCGTATGTTTCAAAGTTTCATAATATAAACTCTCTTCTTGAATTTTTGATCTTTGGTACATGGTTTCCATTGCGCCTAAAACACCTCCACGTTCAGTGATTCGGTCGAATTCCTGCAAAACGGCAGCTTCAACTAAATCGGTTAATTCTTCAATAATAAATGAACCTTGAATTGGATTTTCGTTTTTAGCCAAACCTAATTCTTTATTGATAATCAACTGAATTGCCATCGCACGTCGCACCGATTCTTCCGTTGGAGTTGTAATCGCTTCGTCATACGCATTGGTATGCAACGAATTACAATTGTCATAAATAGCATACAACGCTTGCAATGTGGTACGAATATCATTGAAATCAATTTCTTGTGCGTGTAAGGAACGACCCGAAGTTTGAATATGGTATTTCAACATCTGGGCTCTTTCGTTAGCTCCATACTTATTCTTCATCGCTTTCGCCCAAATTTTACGAGCAACACGACCAATTACGGCATACTCTGGATCAATTCCGTTGGAGAAAAAGAACGATAAATTCGGTCCAAAATCATTAATATTCATGCCACGACTCAAATAATATTCCACGTAAGTGAAACCATTAGAAAGCGTAAATGCCAACTGTGTAATAGGATTTGCGCCTGCTTCAGCAATATGATAACCCGAAATCGAAACGGAATAAAAATTACGTACATTTTCCTTAATGAAATATTCCTGCACATCGCCCATTAATCGCAAGGCAAATTCTGTAGAGAAAATACAGGTGTTTTGCGCTTGATCTTCTTTTAATATATCAGCTTGTACTGTTCCTCTTACTTGCGAAAGCGTAGTAACCTTAATCTCATTGTAAACCGTTTCTGGTAAAACCTGATCACCAGTTACTCCTAAAAGTAACAATCCTAATCCGTTGTTTCCTACTGGTAAATCACCTTGGTATTTTGGTTTGGAGGTTCCTTTTTTCTTATAGATTTCGTTGATCTTGTTTTCTACTTCATCAACTAAATTATTTTCTTTGATGTATTTTTCACAGTTCTGATCAATCGCAGCGTTCATGAAAAACCCAAGTAACATTGGTGCCGGACCGTTAATAGTCATCGAAACTGAAGTCAGAGGATGACACAAATCAAAACCAGAATACAATTTTTTAGCATCGTCCAAACAACAAATAGAAACGCCGGCATTACCAATTTTTCCGTAAATATCAGGACGGATATGTGGATCGTTTCCATACAATGTCACACTATCAAAAGCCGTAGAAAGTCGTTTTGCAGGTAATCCTGCACTTACGTAATGGAAGCGTTTGTTGGTGCGTTCTGGTCCGCCTTCGCCTGCAAACATTCGAGATGGATCTTCACCTTCCCGCTTAAACGGGTACAATCCAGAAGTAAAAGGAAATTCGCCCGGTACATTTTCTTGTAAGTTCCATTTTAAAATATCGCCCCAAGCTTGGTATTTTGGTAACGCTACTTTTGGGATTTGAGAATGGGATAAACTTTCGGTGTGGGTTGCAATTTTAATTTCTTTATTACGGACTTTAAAACTGTATATCGGATTTTTGTATTTATTCACTTTTTCATCCCAAGTAAGAATAATTTCCCAGTTGTACGGATCTAGATTCATTTTAACACGATCGAATTCTTTGACTAAAAGTGTAAGGAAATCGGTTTTTTCATCCAACCCTTTCAGGGTTTCAAACCCTGAAAGGGTATTAATTCCTGATTTATTTATTGTTAGAACTTTACCTGTGACCGTTTCAATCGTTTTGTAAATTCCGTATAATTTTTGAGCTACTTCTACTTGAGAAAGCGCTATTTCATCATATTTTCTATTGTTCTCAGCGATTTCCGACAAATAACGCGTTCGGTGTGGTGGAATTACATAAATCTTCTCACTCATTTCACGAGTGATTTCGAAAGTCGATTTTAAATCGGCTCCCGTTTTTTCTACAATTTTGTCCATAATGGATTTGTAGAGTGTATTCATTCCGGGATCATTAAATTGCGATGCAATCGTTCCAAAAACCGGCATTTTATCCGGATTAACGTCCCACAAATTATGGTTGCGTTGGTATTGTTTTTTGACGTCACGAATGGCATCCAAAGCGCCGCGTTTGTCGAATTTATTTAGCGCCACTAAATCGGCAAAATCTAACATATCGATTTTTTCCAATTGCGTTGCTGCTCCGAATTCGGGAGTCATTACATATAATGATACATCGGAATGTTCTATAATTTCGGTATCACTTTGTCCGATTCCAGAAGTTTCTAAAATGATGATATCGTATTTCGCTGCTTTCAAAACCTCAATAGCTTCCGAAACGTATTTTGACAATGCTAAATTGGATTGGCGGGTTGCCAACGAACGCATATAAACTCTCGAATTGTTAATGGCATTCATACGAATTCTATCGCCAAGCAAAGCGCCACCTGTTTTTCTTTTGGACGGATCGACCGAAATTAATCCGATGGTTTTTGTTGGAAAGTCGATTAGAAAACGGCGCACCAATTCATCTACTAAAGATGATTTTCCTGCACCGCCAGTTCCTGTTATTCCGAGAACTGGAATTTTAGAAGTTTCATTGCTTTTATGAATTTTATCAAAAGTGGATTTTGCAATTTCAGGGAAATTTTCTGCTGCCGAAATCAAACGGGCAATGGCAGTTGGAATTTTATCTTCAATATGACTTAGTTCACCATTCAATTTATCACCAATCGGATAATCGGAACGTTGCACCAAATCGTTTATCATTCCTTGTAATCCCATGGCTCTTCCATCGTCTGGAGAATAAATGCGTTCTATTCCGTATTCGTGTAATTCTGAAATTTCAGAAGGTAGAATTACGCCTCCTCCTCCTCCAAAAATCTTGATATGACTTGCTCCTTTTTCCTTCAACAAATCGTACATGTATTTGAAATATTCGTTGTGACCTCCTTGATACGATGTCATTGCAATAGCATTAGCATCTTCTTGAATGGCAGTATTTACGACTTCTTCTACACTTCGGTCATGACCCAAATGAATAACTTCTACACCAGTCGCTTGGATAATTCTTCGCATGATATTAATAGCAGCGTCGTGACCATCAAAAAGAGAAGCAGCGGTTACAATTCGGACTTTATTTATTGGGATATAAGGAGTTTGTGGTTCCATTAGTTGTTTGTATTCAAATTATAGGTGCGCAATTTACTGAATTTCCGAAAAATTGCCTATTAATATTGTGTAAAACGTAAAAGAACTATTCATTTCTTGTTTTTGAAAAAATAAGTTTTAGATTTTAAGATAATCATTTTGAAAATAAATGCCTAGCCCAGAAAGCAGCGGCATCCTGTCATTGCGAGTTAAACGTGGCAATCTCGGATAAGATGGCGCCCGTTCCTCACAATGACATATAGAGCGGATAGCTGGACACGAGCAAAGCGAACTGACGCAATAAATAGCTTCACATAAAAAGAATAGAAAAAACTACTATCAGAAAAAAATAAACGTTTCTATTTTTGTATCAGAAATTGGCGTTATTTTTGTGTGACAGGAAATTCTTTAAAAAAAACATGTTATGAAAAAACTACTTTTACTTTTGTTTCTAGGAACAACAATTTCAGGTTGTGCAGAGATGCAACAAATCGCCAATCAATTACCTAATTTAGATCAAGGAAATTTAGATATAGGAGCTGGATTAAAGGAAGCGCTGAACAACGGAATCAGCAAACAAGTTGTAAAACTTACTGCTACCGACGGTTTTTTCAAAAATGAAGCTGTAAAAATTTTACTTCCAGACGAATTAAAAAAAGTAGACAAAGCATTGCGTGGAATTGGTTTATCGAGTTTGGCCGACGAAGGTTTGAAAGTATTGAATCGTGCTGCCGAAGATGCGGTGAAAGAAGCTACTCCGATATTTGTTAACGCTGTAACCAGCATGTCATTTTCGGATGCCAAAAATATTTTAATGGGTGGTCAAAATTCAGCGACTACTTATTTGCAGAGTTCTACTTCAACGGCATTGTATAGCAAATTCAATCCCGTAATTAAAAATTCGTTTGCGAAAGTAGGTGCCGATAAAGTTTGGACAAATATTATTTCCAAATACAATTCGATTCCATTAGTGAAAAAAGTCAATCCAGATTTGACCGATTATACAACCAACAAAGCTTTGGAAGGTGTCTTTAAAATGGTAGCTGTGGAAGAGTTGAACATCAGAACTAAATTAAGTTCACGAACTTCCGATTTATTAAGAAGAGTGTTTTCAATGCAAGATAAAAAATAGCATACTTTGGGATTTTTAAAATTCTAAAAAACTACTAATCAATAACATAAGTATAACATATTCTTAACATCCAATTAGGATTTAGAAGTTATTTTTGTAATGTAATAATTCAGATTTATTACTTTGTTTGGTTAGGTTAGTTATAAAAAAGGTCGATGCTTGAGAAAGTATCGGCTTTTTTTATTCTTGCAATCGCAAGTGAAGTTTTTTGAAGTAATCAAATGCTTTTAGTATGCGAGTTCCGTACCACGAGAACATTTCTCCATCTACAAAAACGGTTTGAGCATGGTGAGTAAAACGTCCAATTTCGAAAGCATGTTCATCTTTAAAAGGAAAAGGTTCTGACGAAAGAAACACAATATCGGGATCGCCTTGAATGCGCATTTTTTGGATGGTGATTTCGGGATAACGTTCTTCTCTATTTTGATAAATATTTTCAAATTTATTTAGCTTCAATAATTCATTGATGAACGTGTTTTTCCCAGCGACCATATACGGATTTGCCCAAATAAAGTAAGCCACTTTTTTTATGGTTTTTTCTTTGACAAAAATTTGAAAATCTTGGTACGCAAAATTGATTTTATCGATCCATTTTTGAGCTTCGGTGCGCTTGTCAAAAAGCTGTCCAAAATCAAAAAACATTTGCAAGCTATCATTAATAGTTGTAATGTCGGTCACCCAAACCGTACAAATTGCACTTAATTCTTCTACAATTTCTTTGGTGTTTTCTTCTTTATTGGCGATAATTATATCGGGCTGCAATGCCTTTATTATATTAATTTTCACATTTTTAGTTCCGCCAACAATCGTTTTTGTAGCTTTAAAATGAAAAGGATGAATACAGAACTTTGTTATACCAACAATGGATGCTTCCAAACCTAAATCGTATAGTAATTCGGTTTGTGATGGCACTAAAGAAATAATTCTTTTGGGAGTGGATTCAAAAGTGTGGGTGATGCCGAATTGGTCTTGGAAATTTTTCATGTTTCAGGTTTCAGGTTTCAGGTTTCAAATTGTTTTGTACCGATAACTTGAAACTTTAAACTAATTATTTCTTCCATTTCAAGTTGAATTTGTAACGCTGCTGCTCTTGTTTTTTCGGCAAAATCGGTTCCATTGGAAGCGTAAATTATTCCGCGAGATGAATTGATTAGTAATCCAATATCGTCGTTCATTCCGAATTTACATACTTCTTGTAAACTTCCCCCTTGCGCTCCAACTCCGGGAACTAAAAGAAAACTATTTGGAATTATTTTACGGATTTCTGAAAAATATTCTGCTTTTGTCGCTCCTACTACATACATTAAATTCTGAGCGTTTTTCCATTTTTTTGAAGTTTCAATCACCAATTTATAAAGTTCCTTTCCTTCCGTGTTTTTTGTTTGAAAATCGAAAGCTCCTTCGTTGGAAGTCAATGCCAACATGATTGTGTGTTTGTTTTCAAAAGCTAAAAAAGGTTCCACTGAATCTTTTCCCATATAAGGGGCAACAGTAACACTATCAAAATTCAAATCTTCAAAAAAAGCTTTGGCATACATGGATGAAGTATTGCCAATATCGCCTCGTTTGGCATCGGCAATGGTGAAGATTTCTGGATGCTTTTCGTTGATGTAATTGATTGTTTTTTGAAGTGATTGCCAACCTTTTATTCCGTAAGCTTCATAAAAAGCAGTGTTCGGTTTGTACGCCACACACAAATCGTGAGTAGCGTCTATTATTGCTTTATTGAACTCGAAAATGGGATCTTCGAGTGCTTGTAAATGTGCTGCTATTTTAGTTATATCGACATCCAAACCAATACATAGAAAGGATTTTTTTTTGTGAATTTGTGCAATTAGTTGCTGTGTTGTCATTATTGTACAGTTGTAGGGCAAAATTACAAACATCTAAGTAATAAAACTAAAATAGTATAACAAACTGAAAAAATTATGTAACGTGACTGTGAAATTTACTTCTAAATTTGAAATTGAATTCTCGTTCGATAGTAAAAATAGCCAATACTAAGAACTATTTCAATAAATGAGCCTACTTCTGTTTTTTTATAATAATTTTACAAAAAAACAACCATTGACTTATGAAAGTATATTTAAAATTTGATTACAATCAGCTTACTAAAAAAGTGCTTCAGGATAAATTAGCTGAACTTGGCTATAAGTTTAACATTGTGGGGCTTGGAGAGTTCGATTTTTTAGAAAATATTCCTGTTGAAAAAGTAACTGAAATTATTGCTGTTTTAAATGAATACGGAATTGAGATTGTTGAAAATCAAAAAAGCGTGCTTATTCAAAAAATAAAAGACACTATCTTAGAAATGGTTAACAGCGAAGAGCCATTGCAAGTAAAAAGTTCTGTTTATATAGCCGATAAATTAAATCATAGTTATAATTACCTTTCCAATGTTTTTTCTGATATTACCCACACTTCTATCGAAAATTTTATAATTATTCAAAAAATAGAATTAGCTAAACAACTCATTATTAACAACCAATTGAGTTTAACAGAAATATCCTACCGATTAAACTATTCGAGTGTAGCACATTTAAGCACTCAATTTAAAAATACAACTGGAATTACGCCATCGGCTTATCAAAGAATTATTCTTAAAAGAAGAGAACTTTCCAATAAAAACAATTTCTAAAACCCTAAACCATTATGACCAAAGAATTTATTAATATCACTCTTGCAGACGACGATGAAGATGACAGGTTGTTCTTTACTGACGCTTTTAGCGAATTGAAAATAAATACAAGAGTCAATACCTTTAACGATGGTGTGGAATTGATGCAGTATTTAAATGATGTGAACGCTATTTTGCCCAATGTGTTATTTTTAGACTTAAACATGCCAAGAAAAAACGGCATTGAATGTTTGTTGGAAATTAAAAAAAACGATCGTTTTAATGATATCGCTATAGCCATTTATTCTACATCCTCGTCAGAAGAACATGTCGAAGAAACATTTGTCAATGGCGCTAACATTTACATAAAAAAACCAAGTGATTTCAATACCTTGAAAAAAATCCTTTCTGATGTTGTTACCATCAATTGGCAATACCATACTTCTGGATTAAATAAAGATAACTTTTTATTGAGAATCTAAATGAAAGTATTTCAGTTTCATAAATCGCCTTTATTTTTAAAAATAGTTTTTGTTCTTTCGATAGCAATCATTTTTTTTATTGGAGGAGTTACTTTTAAGCACATAACTGTTCTTAAGAAATCTTCTGTATGGGTGCGTGACAGTTATGAAGTCAACTTGGAACTTGAAAAACTAATGTCGTATATAAAAGATGCTGAAACGGGGCAAAGAGGTTATATTATTTCTAAAGATGTATCGTATCTAAAACCGTATTACAATTCTAAAGATTTAATACGAAATTCGTTTAATAACGTTTCGCGATTATTAAAAAATAATGACATCCAAGAAAGTAACTTAAAAGAGCTGCTGTTCTACATCAATAAAAAGCAAAATTATCTTTCTAAATCAATCTATTTAATACAACAAGAAAAATATGATTACGAAGAACTTAACAACAATTTAATTGAAGGCAAAGCGGTAATGGATTCGGTGCGAATCAAAGTAGATGACATGATTAAAACCGAAGAAAATCTTTTACGCTACAGACAAATAAATTATGAAAATACAATAAGTTATACGCCATTATTTATCTATCTCACCTTATTAGTCACCTTGATATTAATAACCATTGCTTTTATTAAAATGAATAGCGATTTGGTTATATTAAAAAAATCAAATGAGGCATTAATAGTAACTAATGAAGCGAATAAATTATCCGAAATTGTTGGTTATTTTGGAAGCTGGCAATTAAATTTAGATACCAATACATATACCTTTTCAGATAATACCTACCGATTGTTGGCTTGCGAACCTAAATCTTTTGAAGCAGGTTCTGAAGATTTCTTCAACTACATTCACCCTGAAGACAAAGAGAGTGTTACCGAAAAATTTAAAGAATTATTGCGCAATGACATAGTTCCTCCATTTATATATAGAGTTATCAGAAAAGATAGTCAATTACGCTATTTCAAAGGTTTGGGTAGAATGGTTGAAAGTTCATCTGGAAGTAAAACCTACATTGGTACTACTACCGATGTTACTGAAGAAGTATTTGCCAATAAATTTATAGAAGAAAGAAACCGAGAACTCGAAGCTACCAATAAAGAATTAACTGCATTTAATTATATTGCCAGTCACGATTTACAAGAACCTTTAAGAAAAATCGAAACCTTTATTTCAAGATTAATCGATAAAGATTACGATAAAATGTCCGAATCAGGGCAACAATTCACTTCCCGAATTCAAGCTTCTTCCAACAGAATGCGAATTCTTATTGATGATTTATTGCATTTTTCCAGAACAAATAAAGCGGAGAAAGTTTTTGAAGTTTCCAGTTTGAATGACTTATTAGAAAATGCCAAACAAGAATTGGCTTCCAACATTGAAGAGAAAAAAGCCAATATTGAAAGTAGTGAATTGCCAAATCTGAAAGTAATTCCCTTTCAAATTCAACAACTCTTTATCAATATCATTGGCAATTCTTTAAAATATAGTAAAGAAGGTATAGCGCCAGTTATTGAAATTAAAAGCGCATTAATAGTTTCTCAAAACGAACCGCTTTTACCAAAAAATAAAGACAAATATTATAAAATTACTATCGAAGATAACGGAATTGGATTTGAACAAGAATATGCCGATAAAATCTTCATTCTTTTTAACCGACTTCACAATAAGGATGAGTATGCCGGAACCGGTATCGGTTTAGCTATCTGTAAAAAAATAGTTGAAAATCATAAAGGATACATTTTTGCAAATGGCGTTCCCAATGAAGGATCGTCTTTTACAATTTATCTTCCAATAGTATGATAGTCAAAATACCGATAAAACCAACTCTCTTTTATAGAGAGTTTTTTTATTCCTATAAGTAGCTCATATAATTTTATAACAATTAGAAAAAATGATATAACGCTTATAAGTCCTATAAATGGCAACTTTGTTAAATAAAATAAACACTATGAAAAATTTAAAAATTTTTGCCACAATCGTTCTAATAACATTAGGAACAGCAAGTTTAGTAAATGCACAGCAAACTGTTGCCAAATCTGGGGGAATGAGTTTTGGAATAAGAGGCGGACTTAACGTCTCCAATTTGTACACCAAAGAAGTAGATGATGAAAATAAACTTTTGGGTTTCACTGCAGGTTTTTTTGCAGAACTACCAGTAACTTCATTCATCTCGCTTCAACCAGAAATTAACGTTACCACTAAAGGAGCTGAAAATACCTTTGACAACGTATTTAACGAAGAAACAAGAAAATTCAGATTGACATATATTGAGGCGCCATTATTACTAAGAGCCAATAT